>JAGOLM010000100.1 GCA_017994075.1 Lachnospiraceae bacterium | reverse complement strand
TACAGCTAAAAAAGCAGACAGTAAGTCGAAGACCAATGAAGCTGACAAGAAATCTTATACTGAGACTACAACTGTAAAGGCCAGTACTGTAGAGAGTCTGATGGAAGCTATCAATGAACTGCAGCAACGCTGGATGACGGACTCTGCCAAGACACCTGAGGAGAAAATTGTTGGACAGACCATTGACTTCAGAGGATAGCAGTAAATAATTGCATTATTTTTCTTGAGGATGTTATGTCTTATAGCCCTGTTTGCAGCATCAGTGCCTGTTCGATGGTGCTGTATAGTTTTGCCGGTTCGATAGGCTTTGCTATATAACCGTTCATTCCGGATTCTGCACATTTTTTGATATCTTCTTCAAAGGCATCAGCGGTCATTGCTATAATCGGGATGTCTTTAGCATCTGGGCGATCAATAGAACGAATAGTACGAACTGCGGAAAAACCATCCATTATGGGCATACGTATGTCCATCAAAACTACATCATAAAAAGATATAGGTGCGGTCAGGTAGGCATTCACGCCTTCCTGACCATTTTCGGCGATAAATACAATCATGCCCTTTTCTTCTAAGAGTGCCTTGGCGATTTCCTGATTAAGAGGATGGTCTTCACATAATAGGACATGTTTGCCTGATAATATATTACTTTGCTCATGTAGGAGTCTGGTAGTCGTTGATTTTTTGGGGGCTATGTCTTCCTGTTTGATACATGGTGAAGTGAAAACTATAGTGAATTCTGTTCCCTTACCCTTTTCACTTTTGACATGAATGTCTCCGTCCATAGCTTCTACCATTTTTTTTACAATAGCAAGACCTAGGCCACTTCCCCTCATCTCTGAAGTGTCTACTCTATTTTCCTGAACAAAGGGTTCAAAAAGATGTTTCTGGAATTCGGCACTCATGCCAATCCCGTTGTCACTTACAGTGGTAGTTAATTGCATTTTTTCATCTAAAACTGTCTTTTCATTAATACAAAGAGTGATAGTACCATATTCAGGAGTGTACTTTACTGCATTTGACAGCAGATTAAAGTATATACGATTTATTCTTATAATATCTAAAAGAGGAACCCGCTGGCTGATATGTCCGACATCAAATACAAAGCTCTGATGTTTCTCTTCACAGAGCGGACGGATGACAGCATCTAGATACATACTAAAATCTTCAAAATAATAAGGCTCTGGATGAAGCTCTATTTTCTGACTTTCCATTTTTGACATATCGAGAATGTCATTCACCAGTCCCAATAAAAACTTGGAAGATGTGTTTATTTTATCAAGATTATTTCTAGCCTCATCTGGCAATTCCATTTTCTGAGTGAGATAAGTCATACCAATGATACCATTTAACGGAGTACGAATATCATGACTCATTCTAGAGAGAAAATCACTCTTGGCATCGCTTGCAGAACTAGCTTTTTTCACTGATTTTTCAAGTTCTATATTCTGTTCTTGAATCTTTTGAACCAGCTGATCTCTTTTTTCCTCTTCAACAGTTGCATCACAAAAAATAAATAATACAGCATAGGAGATTTCTGAAATCAGACTACCTGGAAATAGAACCTGAATCTCAAGTAAGAATATCGAAGCTATGAAAAATGTGGACAGAAACAGCATATTGGAACGTGGAGTCACTCTTTTATGATTAAAAATAAGAATAACTAGTCCAAGCATAGAATATGCACTGTAAAAACATATGGCAAGAGGCCAAAACATTGGACCACGAGTATACTGCATGTTCTTACTGAGTGAGAAAAATAAACTATTCCAGGGATTGCTAATTGCCAAAAAGAAATAACAGATAACAGGCAGAAGTACTAGGAATAGTTGTAGTCTAATCTTGGTAGAGTATTGATAAGAATTAATCAAAACAATCATATAGACGATCCAAGCCGCAGTTACTGTAGGCATAAGAGCAAAATAAAGAGTCAATGAAATCTCATATAGTAGCCAGTTGCTATTAAGGTTCATTGCTGTGGATGAAATGAAATCTACAACACAATTAAGCATACTGACGCCGAGCACGACCATCAGAAGTTTTTGCTGAGGGTCACGCGGACCCTTTTGGTGTAGACTCTTGATTAGCATGATAATGAAAAGCAGCAAAGCAAATAGATCAGTTTCTGTATGCCACATAAGGCAGAATCCCTCCTTCTCCCTTAAAGATTCAGTTTTCATACGTAACTTTATTATAGTTTATATTTATAAAAGGGAACACCATTATTTTCATTGATTATACATATAATAAATTAGAAACCCATAATATAGACAATTTATAATAGAATGTCTAAAATAGGTTAGGCGAATCGAGTTGACAGGCTACAGATTATATAAAAATAAAAAGCAGGATACTCGTTCTGTTTATTGATAAGCAGGGGAAAGGGATGACAAAATGAAAAAATACGCAGTTGGAGTTGATCTGGGCGGAACATCAGTCAAGATGGGATTTTTTACAACAGAGGGCGAACTCTTGGAAAAGTGGGAGATCCCAACCAGAACTGAGAATGGTGGTACAAAGATCCTGCCGGATATAGCAGATGCAGTCAGAGCAAAACTGGACGAGAAAAATCTAACATTAAAAGATATTGAGGGTGTTGGATTAGACCTCCCGGGAGTAGTACTTCCTAATGGAACAGTGAATAAATGTGTCAATCTGGGATGGGAAGTAATGCGTGCCGATGATGTACTGACAGAGCTTTTGGACGGAACCAACGTAGCAGTTATAAATGATGCCAATTCTGCAGCTCTTGGTGAGATGTGGAAGGGCGCCGGAATAGGTAAAAAGAGCCTCGTTATGGTTACACTTGGAACCGGAGTTGGTGGTGGCGTAATCGTAGATGGTAAGATAATACCTGGTTCTCACGGATCTGGAGGAGAAATCGGACACATGCCGGTTGTAGAACCGGAAGATGAGCCTGAGGCTTGTGGATGTGGCAAACATGGATGTCTGGAGCAATATACTTCAGGAAATGGAATTGCTCGCCTCGCTAGGAGAAGACTGGCTCAGAACAATGATCCATCATCACTTAGAGCTATTGGTGATTTTACTGCTCATGATGTATATAATGCAGCTAAGGCAGGAGATGAGGTCGCACTTCAGATTACAGATAAGTTCGCCAAGATACTAGGAAAGGCACTGGCTTGTATTGCATCAGTCAATGATCCAGAAGCCTTTGTAATAGGCGGAGGTGTATCTAAGAATGGCTCTATAGTAACAGATGGAATCATAAAATATTATAAAGAATATGCTTTTCATGCACTTAAAAATACAGATATAGTTTTAGCAGAGCTGGGAAATGATAGTGGTATGTACGGAGCTGTTAAACAGTTGATCGGTTAACATCACGAGTAAACCGGAACCATAACCAAAAATGATAGGACATCGATACAGATTTATTAGAAATGAATGAGAGGGACAGCTATGAACGATAACCAGAAGAAGATTTTAGACAGATTTATCAGATACATCTCTGTTTGGACTACATCAAAAGATGATATGGAAAATATACCCAGCACGGAGAGACAGTTCGATCTCTCTAATATGTTAGGAAAAGAACTGGAGAAAATGGGCCTGCAGGATGTTAAGGTTACAGATCATTCTTATGTCTATGCTACGTTTCCGGCTACTAAGGGAATGCAGGATAAGAAGACAACAGGATTCATATCTCATGTAGACACAGCTACGGAATTTTCAGGAGAAAATGTCAAACCGATTATCCATGAGAACTATGACGGAGCAGATATTCTCCTGACAGGAAGCGGTAAAATGCTTACAACTAAGGCATTTTCTGATCTTCTCACACTTAAGGGAAAAACTCTAATCACAACAGATGGAACCACACTTCTTGGAGCAGATGACAAGGCAGGAATAACAGAAATCATGACTATGCTTGAATATTTGACGAACCATCCAGAAGAAGAACATGGCGAGCTTAAAATATGTTTTACACCTGATGAGGAAGTCGGCCGTGGCCCTGACATGTTTGATGTCGAGGGATTTGGAGCAGATTACGCATATACTGTAGACGGAGATTATGAAGGCGATGTTGCATATGAAAACTTCAATGCATGTTCAGCTGAAATAGAGATAGAGGGAGTCAATGTTCATC
>JAGOLM010000099.1 GCA_017994075.1 Lachnospiraceae bacterium | reverse complement strand
TATGGTTACATATAAGAACACATACAATTTGTCTGTCTTCTGCGATTCTTTATGATACCCAGATACCATTAAGAAAAAATTGGAGGGTTATTTTTATGATGAAAAAGTTGTCATTTCTGCTGCTTTTAATGTTGATTTTTATTTTTCGAACTCCTTTGCCCGCATTGGCTGATGAGCCGGAAGACGGTAACATTTTAATTTTAAATTCTTATTATAGGGGGTTTACCTGGACAGATGATGAGGTAGACGGCATTTTATCTTCTATGTCTGAACAGAAATGGGATTACCAGATATCGATAGAATACATGGATTGGAAACGATACCCTACACAAGAAAATCTGCGTAATTTTTATAATATGATGAAAATGAAATACGCTTCAAAGGACATTGACGTTATTGTTTGTACGGATGACGCCGCTTTTCAGTTTGCCCTTACGTACAGAAAGGAACTTTTCTCCAATGCACCCGTAGTGTTTTCCGGGATTAATACCGAAGGCTTGGTACAGATTGCAAAAGGGCAGGATAATTACACCGGTGTTATGGAGGAAATTAATCCGGAAGGTACCATACGGGCAGCTCTTGCTATTAATCCAAAAATCAGAAATATCTATCTGGTATATGATAATACGGAAAGTGGTTTATCTACCGGAAAATTATGCAGGGATGCTGCCACTAAGATAGATAAAAATTTAAATGTAGTAGCCTTAAATGATTATAAAAGTGATAGTATACTAAACTTTGTATCTGACGTTGACAAAAACAGTATGGTTTTGGTAACCACTTTTTTTACAGATACAGATGGGTCCAATATTGACCATGAGCTGTTTTGTGAAAAACTGAGTATGGTTTCGAATGTACCAATCTATCATTTGTATGATTTTGCCATGGGCAGCGATATCCTGGGAGGTAACCTGATTATCGGAGGACTGCAGGGAGAAGAGGCCGGTAAACTGGCGGTAAGAATATTAAATGGAGAAAAAGCATCTTCCATAAAACCGATAGAAATGTATACCAATCAGCTTACTTTTGATTATCCTATGTTAAAGCATTTTGGAATATCGGAAAGTAGTCTGCCTTCAGGAAGTAAGGTGGTAAATGCACCGTTTTCATTTTTTGAAACATATAAAAAACTCGTTATTACAGTAAGCCTGATTTTTGCATTCATGGTTTCGTTTACGGTATTGTTATTGTTTTATATAAAACGAATTAAAATCATGCAGAAAAAATTAGAAGAAAACAATGAGGAATTAAGCCAGTTGTATGAAAAACTGGCGGCATCAGAGGAAGAATTGCAGCTTCAGTACAGTAAGGTCACAGAAGCAAATGAGAAACTGGAGGAATACAGTGCTACGCTGTATTACAGGTCTCATCATGATGCCTTAACAGGACTGTATAATCGTTTGTATCTGAGTGAAGAAATTGAGAAGCATCTTTATAAAGGAGCCGAAGAGGGCGCATTATACTTTATTGATCTGGATAATTTTAAATATGTAAATGATTCTCTTGGACATAACGCGGGAGATGAGCTTTTGAAGGCAATCAGCAGCAGGCTTATGAGCGTTAGTACTAAAAATGATATTCTGGTACGGTTGGGCGGCGATGAATTTGTATATTATACCAATGAAATCAAAAATAAGGATGCAGCTGAACAATTTGCCTTAAAGATTCTGGATTTATTTACGATACCATTCCCTATCAGTAATAATATGTTGTCTGTTACGGCAAGTATAGGAGTCGTTATGTTTCCTGAGGACGGGCAGGATTTAGATATCTTGCTTCGTAATGCCGATATGGCTATGTATAAAGTAAAAGAAAAGGGTAAGAAAGGATATCGTTTCTTTCATAATCTATTCAAAGAAGAATTTCTTTAAAGGATTCATATTGAAAATTATTTCAAAAAAGCATTAGATGAGCAGGAATTTCAATTGTTTTATCAGCCGCAGATTAACGTTAATGCGGATTCCATTGATGGTTTCGAAGCGTTAATCAGGTGGGATAGTCCGGAACTTGGGTATTTACCTCCGTTAAAGTTTATTCCCATAGCAGAAGAGAATGGCTTTATTATTACGCTGGGAGAGTGGATATTAAGAACTTCCTGTATATACATAAAAATGTTGAACGACAGAATACAGGCAAATTACAAAATCTCCGTAAACATCTCTGTTATACAGCTTTTGCAGGATGATTTCGCCAACATTGTAAAGAATATATTGGAGAAAACGGGGCTGGATGCAAGCCTACTGGAACTTGAAATCACAGAATCCGTAATAATGGAATCTGCCAAGGTGATTACAAAAAAAATCGCAGAGCTACGGGAAATCGGTGTACGTATTGCGCTGGATGATTTCGGAACAGGTTACTCCTCCCTTTCTTATGTAAAAAGTCTGCCGATTACGACGCTTAAAATTGATAAAATATTTGTTGATGACATTAAAAATTCAGATTCTAATACGAATGTAACGGATACGATCATAGACCTTGGACATAAAATGGAGCTTACCATCATAGCAGAAGGCGTAGAGACGGAAGCACAACTTGCATATCTGATTGAAAACGGATGTGATGTAATTCAGGGATATCTGTATTCGAAGCCTCTCCCGGAAAAGGAATTGGAGAAATGGATTTGTAATTTTTAATCTCAGATAGTGTGCAAAAGTAATGTTAACTACTTGGGTTGTGATGAAATTTATATTAAACTATGTATGAGGATATAAGGTTCCCGACAGAGTATGGAAATGTAATATTTTAAGTTAGTTATAGTAAAGACAAGTGAGACAGGAAAAATGACAATACAGGAATTAAAAGAACGGGGTGCTATCTATATTCCCAATATAAATGATGGGTTTAACCGCTATCGGTATGAGACACTACGTATGGGTGCACAGGAGGCAGGTGATTTCTTCCGGAAATTGTGGAAAGAAAACGGAAATGAGAATGCTTTTGTGGATTTCTATTATTTTAGCTTAAGCAAGGAGTCGAAGCAGAAAGTAGATTCTGTATTGTCTGAGGCAGAAAGGGAATATCTTCATCTCTGGGAAAAAAGAGAGTATCTTCAGACGCGCCAGACGGAAAAGGAATATCGTAATAACCTCCGGGAAGACAGTGAGAATATTATATTCGCCTTGGAGGATATGCTATTGGATATTATAGTGAAGTTGAATGCAAGAGAGATGTTATTCTCCACTTTCTATTTTACCAAGGAGAAAAGTACCTGGTGGGGTAATTATAATCAGGAATATATCGTTTTCAGAGACAGCATTTCTATATAGGAGTGCTGTTTTTATCTTATAGGATATTGCTTCCTATAAATAAAAAGCCTTCCGGGCTTAGAACTAGCATATTACCTGCCGGATAATATTTTAATAAATAGCAAAAGCAGTACTACAATAATGATAGGACGAACAATTCTGGTAATAGTAACAAAAGCAGAAAAAGGGTAATAGTTTTTACCAAAGTTCTAAACTATCTTCTGCATCTACCCACATCTGCATCTCTCCATCCAAGGCTAGCCTAGCATATTCCAACGGTTCATCAATTGCCAGTGCATTTAACGCACATTGGGAACCAGACGTTGTCCTGATTCCCTCTTCTGCTTTATTGCAATCAATTCTAAGTAAAATATTATCAAATGTCGTTATATCTATACTGTTATAATTTGAATTATAGCTTGCGTAAATGAATCTCATATCATCAATCCCTTCTATCAGCCTGTAATTTAATCTTACTAGCGCATTGACCATTTCATGAACCAATAGACTACTACAAATACAATAATTGTATATACTACTGCTAATAGTGCATGAAATATTTTTTCCATAAACTCGCAAAACTTTCTTTTTCTGTTATATGGACTCGACTTTGCCTTTGGTTTTAAACATTCCAAAATCCGCTTCCAGAGCGGTCGATTTTTTAATCTATCGACTTCGCCCTCTAGTTCTCGTATGCGTCTGCTCATCCAGTTTCCGTTCTTCTTCTCGCTTTCTAGCCTCTTGCTGACATACTCCAAGTCTTTCCTTGAGAGATATTCTTTCTCCATCAAAATTTTCTTTTCGTTCTCCAAATTCTGATTTAAAGTCTGTTGCTTCTCTAATTCTTCCTTGAATAATTTCCTGTCCTCTGC
>JAGOLM010000098.1 GCA_017994075.1 Lachnospiraceae bacterium | reverse complement strand
CCGAGCTTGCTCTTTAACCTGTTCCCAGTTCCCTCTGAGCTCTCATCATTCGTGGCGAATCCAAACCACAGATTGTTCTTTGCTTTTACCGTATCATTCATATCCTCACCCTCCCGTGTGATATTTTCAGATCCAAATAACGCAAACAAATCAAAATATATTTATAAAACTAAATGTTTCACTCAGTATATTCCACTTAATATTTAATGCAAGTTATGTTTACTCAACATTACTCTTTATCAATGAATTCAAAGTCATTATCTTAGCAATATTTGTTTTAAAATAATAGCCAGTCTTATGATTCAATATCTATATTATAAAGATTTCATTATTTTCAGCGTCCATATCCATTTTCATCAATAGTTAAACATGATAGCACATAATCTACAGGAACGTCCATGCGGATAGCAGTTTGTTGAATAGAGAGACCGTTTTCTATAAATTTTCGAACAACCATAGTCATGTTTTCTCCAACTTCAATAATGTGCTTATCTGGATCGTAAAAACGTACTACACGTTGTCCCCAAGGATGTTCAAATAATGGATGAACATATTCTAACTCTTTAAAAGCTGATAATTTTGAAACAAAGGTATCAATATCATCTTCTTCAAAATACAGTTCAATGGCGTTGTTTTGAAAAACAACTTCTTCACTTTTTATGAATAAAATCGCTTGGATCTCTCTATGTCCTTTACTGCGATTAATGTGGAAGTATATTTCATTTTTTCGTTTCCCCCGCTTTTGCAATTCAATTTACATTTATTATAGCTCTAAATCGCTCTGTTAATTCAAATTTTTACTTCACGAATGAGCCTTTCAATCAGTTCATTCACGATTTCCGGAGCATCCCATACAAATACATTATGCTTATCTTTAAAATACTCGACTTGTTTATCAAATAACCTTTGGTCGGCAGTAAATGCAGATTACCTTTTATATTTTCTCTTCAAATGCCCATCCATGAGACATTTCTGATAATAAAAGAGCCGTAGCAGAAAGCCACGGCTCTTGCTTCTCTATTCTACAGTTTCAACCATCCTGCTGCCTGAGCAATGGAGCTGATCAGAACCGCAAGCATTACCCACGGAGCAATGTACTTGATCACGACTGTGAACATTTTCTTTCCTCTAAATACAACGCCGTCCTGTTCTACCTCCTCTATAATTGCCTTGGGCTTGATTACAAATCCTACAAATATACAGGTAACAATTGCTACTACCGGCATTAGAACGCTATTACTTATGAAATCCATAAAATCCAATAGCTGCATTCCGATAATCTTTACATTTTTAAGGGGACCATATCCAAGAGAAGCTAATCCACCTAATACCATTGAGTAAGATACAATTATGGTTGCAGCTCTTCTTCTGGAGATCTTAAATGCATCCATAAGAATAGATGCTACAGCCTCCATAAGAGAAATTGAAGATGTAAGTGCCGCGAAAAATACCATAAGGAAGAATCCTGCACCTACCCATCTTCCGGCTCCCATTCCCATAAACGCTTTGGGCAAGGTAATAAACATAAGTGAAGGTCCGGCTGTAAGAGCCTCTTTGCCACCACCTGAAAATGCAAATACTGATGGGATAACCATAAGTCCTGCTAGAACTGCTACCAGCGTATCAAAGAATTCTATCTGTCTGACTGAATTCTCCATGTTGTCCTCTTTTTTCATATAGGAGCCATATGTGATCATGATTCCCATAGCCAGCGAAAGTGAATAAAATAATTGTCCCATGGCAGCTAGCACTGTTTTTACCGACAATTCTTTAATATTAGGTACGAGATAATACTTGATTCCTGCGGATGCTCCACTTCTGGTACATACATAAATTGATATAAGTACCATTAGAACCAAAAGAACAGGCATCAGTATCTTGCTGATAGCTTCGATACCTTTTTCAACTCCTGCCAGTATTACTATAACAATAATGATAAGACAGATAATAAACCATATAAGCGGTTCCCAAGTCTCAGAAATAAAAGATCCAAAATAGCTGGCTCCTGCCGCTTTCTTGTCATCACCTATCATATAAGCAAAAAAATATTTAAGTACCCAACCATTTATAATTGTGTAGTATGGAAAAATAATTATTGGCACAGCCGCCGTTATTATGCCCTCAAATGCAAACTTACCGCTTAGCTTTTTATATGCACCAATGGCACTTTGTCTAGTCTTTCTCCCAAGTGCAACTTCTGCCATCATAAGTGTGAATCCAAATGTACACGCAAGTACTACATAGATAAGTAAAAAACTTCCGCCACCATACTTTGCAGCTAAGTATGGGAACCTCCATATATTTCCCAGACCAATTGCAGATCCTGCCGCTGCCATTACGAATCCAAGTTTGCTTGAAAATGAACTTCTCTCTTTCATCTCTTTCCAAATCCTTCCTTTTATTTTTATAAGAGTGGATTATAACATATCGTTCTATAATTTTCACCTATAAATTGAAATTCGTTCACTATTTATTTTATTTATTATAGAACAAAAAACTCTCGATGGAAAATTACCCATCGAGAGCCTAATTATAACGTTTATAGTGTACTTATGCTAATACTATTTTACTTTTTTGTTTTGATCTATAAATTCTGATATCTTATCCGCGGAATTTATCATAACAAGTTCGCCATTTCTATCCTTTACGAAAAGGACAGGAACAGACATAACATGATACTTTGTTGCCAGACTTCTTCCATCCTCATCCTCAGCAAATGCTGATTCAAAAGGGATTTCTGCCTCTGTAAGCATCTTTTTTGTCACTTTGCATTTCGGACATGAATGCGTAGAAAGGACAATTACCTCTTTATCTTCTTTGTTTCCTGATACTGTAGCCTCTATTTTCATACGTTGATCGCTCATATCTGCATCAAGATCATCAGATTTGCTACATCTATCAGCATTCATCTCTTCAGGTTCATATGTATTTCTATTTTTGAATTCCGACACTTTACCATCATTCCAGTTCTTGATTGGCCTATAGTACCCTGTTATCCTAGAGTATACCTCTGCTTCTTTTCCACAGATCGGGCACTCGAAGTGCTCCCCTGATATATATCCATGCTCTTCACATACTGAATATGTTGGGCTCATAGTATAATAAGGCAGTTTAAAGTTCTCTGCTATTTTTCTGACTAAGTGAGCGCATGCCTCCAATCCGGCAATCTCTCACCGAGAAATGCATGAAATACAGTTCCAGAAGTATACAGAGTCTGCATCTCATCTTCCTTTTCAAGAGCATCAAATACATCATCCGTATATCCAACAGGTAAGTGCGTTGAATTCGTGTAATATGGTGCCTGTCCCTCTTTCGCTGCAGTTACTATATCTGGAAAATCTGATCTGTCATGCTTTGCAAATCTATATGTAGTAGATTCTGCTGGAGTTGCCTCTAGATTGAAGAGATCTCCATACTTCTCCTGATAATCCTGGAGCCTGTTTCTCATATGCTTCATTATCTCTACAGCAAGAGTCTCGCCCTTATCTGTAGTAAGGTCAATATCGGTCCATTTCATATTGAGAAGCGCCTCGTTCATCCCAATAAGTCCTATAGTCGAAAAATGATTATTAAAAGCTCCCAGATATCTCTTGGTATATGGATAGAATCCATTATCCAGCAGTCTGTTTATAACCTTTCTCTTAATATCCAGAGAACGTGCTGCAATATCCATGTACTTATCCAATATGTGATAGAAATCATCCATATTTTTTGACAGATATGCTATCCTCGGCAGGTTAAGTGTTACAACACCTACTGAGCCTGTTGATTCTCCAGACCCAAAATATCCGCCGCTCTTTTTTCTGAGTTCCCTTAGATCCAGACGTAATCTGCAGCACATAGAACGTACATCAGATGGTTCCATGTCTGAATTGATATAATTCGAAAAATATGGTGTTCCGTACTTGGCAGTCATCTCAAATAGAAGTCTGTTATTTTCTGTATCTGACCAGTCAAAATCCTTGGTTATAGAATATGTTGGAATCGGATACTGGAATCCTCGTCCGTTAGCATCACCTTCTATCATAATGTCTATAAATGCCTTGTTGACCATATCTATTTCCGCTTTACACTCACCATAGGTAAATTCCATTTCTTTTCCACCTACAATGGCCTTCTGGTTTTC
>JAGOLM010000097.1 GCA_017994075.1 Lachnospiraceae bacterium | reverse complement strand
TGATCTGGCTAAATGGATCGTCTCTGTAGGAGGCAACAACATGTTCCTGCTATATACCATAGTTATATGGATGTCAGTTTTAATATCAGCTTTTATAGACAATATTCCATATGTTGCTACCATGCTCCCTGTCCTCGCCAGTGTCACCAGTGTCATGGGCATAGAGCCTTATCTGCTATACTTTGGGCTATTGGTTGGTGCCACTCTTGGAGGTAATCTCACACCCATCGGCGCATCTGCAAATATTACAGCAGTTGGTATGCTTCGAAAATCCGGCTATGAAACTTCATTTCGCGATTTTGCCCGTATCGGATTACCATTTACTCTAACCGCTGCCTTGGTAGGTTATATTATGGTCTGGGTAATATGGGCTTAAATTTGATTTTTATAGTTACTATTTTAGTTATCTCATATAATCAGCTACATTAGTCTTGTCTACTTTGCTATATGGAAGCCAGATATAGTGCTTATTTGACAGATTGAGCTTGCCAA
The DNA here is from genome assembly GCA_017994075.1 of Lachnospiraceae bacterium. Classification (GTDB taxonomy): domain Bacteria; phylum Bacillota; class Clostridia; order Lachnospirales; family Lachnospiraceae; genus Lachnocurva. The sequence continues at coordinate 3,639 of JAGOLM010000097.1, read as the reverse complement.
GTGATTTTTTATTGGCAAGATTGGTGGCAAGCTCATACATTGCCTTGGCTTGACCTTCCTTGTCATTATATACAGTTCCCTTCATGCTTCCGGACCGAACTGCTTTTAGTCCCTCAGATGTGCCATCGATCCCATATATAAGAGGCATATCCTCAGGAACGACTCCTGCCTCTGTGTAGGCATCTATTGCTCCTAGAGCCATATCATCATTGTTGGCGAGAATAAGCTCTACCCCTGCCTTCTGATTGATAAGCTGTGCTATCTTGGTCTGAGCCTGCTCTCTGTTCCAGTTTGCAATACTTGATCCCACATCATCAAGGGCTACTCCACCTGCAATAATGGTATCTACCGAATATTCAGTTCTCACGATTGCATCCTGATGTCCTACCTCACCTTCGAGAACAGCGTACTGGATCACTCCATCGCCATTTTTGTCATAGTTTCCGCCGGAAGCTTTGATGTCACTAAGTGCTAATTGTCCTTGCATCTCGCCAGATTCTTTGGCATCAGCTCCTACGTAATATAGCTTATCCCAGCGTTGCAGATCCTCTTCTACCAATTCTCTGTTAAAAAAGATAATAGGGACATTGTTTTCCTCTGCAAGTTTTATTATCTTGGATGGATCGGTTCTATCCACAAGATTGACGCATATAACATCACATCCGCTGTATATCATCTCTTCTACTTGCTCATCCTGTGTCTTCTGATTTAGATTTGCGTAATTAGAAACTATAGAAACATTACTACCAGCATAGGAATTAAACTTCTCCAGAAGCTGTGAGATAAATGTATCGTGGCTGTCATAAGCCGTAACTCCTATTCTGATAGAATTGTCTTTTTTTGTTTTTGTTTTGGACGGGCTGCACCCTGTAAAAACAAGGCCGGAAATCATGACCAGCACAAGTACAAGTGAAACATTTTTTTTAAATAAAAATTTTTTCGTATGGATCTTAACCTTCATGTAATTACCCCAATTGAAATATTACCCGTTATTCTCAACTATTACTGAATAATAGGAAACAATATTTTCTCAATATCTTCTTTATACATGTTCTTAGATGTGGCTGTAGCAAATTCTACCTTGTTGTAATCCTTGGGTGTCTTGGATCCATTTAACCTGTTTATCATATCTATCATACATGTGTATCCCATATTATACTCATTAGGTACCAGCATCAGATCAATCGTCCCATTGTCTAAAAAATATAAGTTTTTTTCTGAATTTCCGATTCCCATTACCGATATATTCGCTCCTGTGGCTTTGACAAAATCTACAGCTGCACTTAGGCTGGAATCGTCCATTGCAACTATTGTATCAAAGTCCTCATCCTTCATAAAAGCGGAGATACGATCCGTACTTGAATTGGTGTAATCCAGTTCACCTCTTACTCCGGACTTATACTTTTTTAGCTCGTTTATAAATGCATCGCGTCTCTCAGCCATTGAATGCATGCTCTGATTACCGCTTAATAGCAAGACACTTTTACCATTCAGGTTATTCCCTGACCTTTTTCTAAGCTCATTTGCCAGAGTTTCCCCGGCATCCTTATTATTGATGCCTATCTGTCTTACATTTCCGGAATTGTTATCATCCTTAGATGATTCACAATCCACAAATTCTATTGCAACTTTATTTCCAGCATATTTTCTGATCTTATCGGAATCATTACTCTTATATAATTGAACTATTAGACCATCAGCTCCCTGATCCATTTCCTTCTCTATCATTTGTTTTTGCTTGATCGCACTGTTGGCCAGGTCCGTTGTAACATAATTAAGCCTGACATGGCTCTCATCTGCAGCCTTCTTGATACCTTCTTGAAAAGGAGTCCATCGGCTACTGCTACTATCATTAACAATTACAGATATCTGATAGTTCTTAGGCGCCGGTTCTTCACGAAGAAGCTTGGCCGCAAGAAGCAGTATCGCCACAACTATACATATCGCGATTCCCACTACCAGTCTATTCATTCCCTTGATCATAAGGAGTTACCTCCTTCTAATTTTTTCCTCGAGCACTCATCATATACGATATAAGGGATATGTATCGTCACTACGGTTCCCTCATCCGGCTCGCTCTTAACAATAAGCCCATAATCTTCACCAAACATAAGGCTGATCCTACTCTGTACATTGATCAGACCCACTCCGGAACCTTTTGCATGGACATGGCCCGTTTCTGTAAATATATTTTGAAGAGTATCCTCTGTCATTCCAAATCCATTGTCGGAGATATCTATATAAATGTCACTGTCCTTTTTATAACCGTGAACTATGATCTCCCCATCCTCATCCATCTCTTTTACGCCATAATTAATGGCATTTTCAATAATAGGCTGAACTATCAACTTAACTGTACAGCAATCCTGAATCTCTTCTGAAATATCAAACTTGATCTTAAACGAATCCTTGAATCTGATTCTCTGAATATTGCAGTAATTTTCTGCGTGCTGGATCTCATCTCTGACCTTGATAATAGTCTGTCCTTTGGAAAGTGATATTCTAAAAAGAGACGCTAACTGTTTAATCATAAAAATTGCGTCTTTATTACGGCGCCCTTCTATCATCCATACAATAGAATCTAACGTATTATATAGAAAGTGCGGATTGACCTGACTCTGAAGAGCATCCAATTCGCTTCGCCTCTTCTCTTCCTGTTCTATTACGATTTCCTGCATCAGATTGGATATCTGTTCTATAAGTTTCTGAACAGTTTCTCCCAAATACCTTACTTCCTTGGGACCACCTATATATACCTTGGTGGCAAAAACATCCGCTGCTTCACCATGAAGAGCCTCAATTACGCCATTATCACGAATTGAATCTGCAAGAGTCCTTAGAGGTTTTGTTACTCTAATCGTGACCATTTGGTTAAGTATAAGAATCATAAGTATAGTAAGTAGAACTATAAATGCCAGGAATTCTCTGTTTCTGTCCATATTAAAGTTCAAACTCCCGGTTGGAATAACACTTATCATCTTCCATCCGGTATAACTTATGGTATTTACAATTACTATTCGCTTTTCACCATTATATGTGGTTTTATGTATTCCATCATCTAAAAATGCTTCGTATTTTGAATTTTCTCCGGTTATCCCAGAGCTTATCTGCATCTGTTCCGGGTGAAATATCAGATTGCCTCGATCATCTGACAGATATACATATTGCCTGGTATTTCTACCATTTAATTCCGTCATGATCTGATCTACTGTGCTGTAATTCATGTCTACAAGCAGCACACCTCTTTTTGGTACACCATTTTCCATCAATAGAACTGAGCGGCTAAGAGATATGACCCAACGAGTCCTGTAGGATGAATCATCAAATATACGCTGGACATGAGGATTAGAGAAATGAAGGTTTTCTGGCTGTCTCATAGCCGCCTTGAACCACCCTTGCTTTGATACATTGGAATTGATCTTTTGAACCGCCGATGGAGATGCCGATATCAGGTTCCCATCCTTGGAAAAAAGAGCCACACTGACAAGATTATCCTTGTTCGACGCATACAAAAGGCTCATGGAGTCTTCTCCATTTTCCTTGGCTATATCCCTTTCTTTTAATACACTGTAATACATTGTATCCGACAAGAGTCTCATGCTCTTTAGATAGCTCTCGAACTCCTCTGTCGCTTGACTC
>JAGOLM010000096.1 GCA_017994075.1 Lachnospiraceae bacterium | reverse complement strand
CTATAAGCTTAACTCCCATTACACTCTTGACTCCTGTCACATCTATCATAGAACCACCTACAATAGACCCGATGATAGCACCAAAGGACATAGTTGACTGTAATAATCCCTGGGCCTTGTTCTTATCTCCCTCGCCAAAATATTTGTCTGAAAGCTTAACCATTCCAGGCATAAACAGTGCGAATCCCATAAACTGCACTGCAGAAGACATATATAGCCCCGTGACTCCGACTGCAAAGGTCATCAGTGATCCTCTTACTATGAATCCAATTGATGAAAGTATTAGAAGGTTCTTGATCGGAAATTTTTTTGATAGATAATCGAATGCAAACATAGCCGGAACCTCTGCTATTGCAGCTATTGCAAGTAGCACTCCCATCTCTTCGCTTCCAGCTCCAACATTTTTCACTACATTGATAGTGAAATTATTGTAGAAATTGTAGAGAATCATTATCAAACCCATTCCCAGGAAATACAGCATAAATGATGGATTTCGTTTAATAAATGATATATAGGAAGTATCAGAATTATTGGCGTTATCTTCCGGTGATATATTATCTGATAAAACATCTCTTGGCGTAGGCATAAGAGTCAATGCCAATATAGTTGCAACAGCCAATATGATCTGAGCATAGGCCACTGTTCTATATGATGTAACTGTGATCAATCTACCAAGTAGCAGTGACAAGAGTGAAAAAAATACAGATCCAAGTCCTCTAGACACTCCATAATTAATAGATGCGCCTCGATCCATATAATAGATTCCAAGTCCATTTACCACTACCGGAGTATTCTGAATTATCATAAATATAAGAGAATATACCAGTGTAACCGCTATTATAGGAATACCATTTATCATGGTGATTCCCTCCAAAACGAACATAGCAATATACATCATTATAGCCATCTGTGTAACTGTGACCTTTTTGCCTCTGTCTGCTATTGATGACAACATAGGCTGAATAATGAATGCCAGCAGATTACCTATAGAAAAAGCAACTCCTACTAATGCATTGCTAACACCCTTACCATTCATATAAACTGTAGCAAAACTCGTGCAACAGCAAAACTGCGACCATAGTAAAAGCTGTATGAGGCAGTATCTAAGCATGGCATTTTTTTTTGTGATTTTTCCGGTCAATTAAGCTACTCTTTCTAGTTATACTGCTATGTTTTTATGCAGATAAACTCTTATCTATTATTTTTTAAAGACGGATATTCCCCTTTTATCCAGCTCTTCTATAGATTTTTCGACACTACTAATGGTCTCCAGCATATTTTTTGATATCTGTTCTGCCTTTTGATAGGTGGACTCTGCCCTATCCCTATCATTATCATTAATAGCCGAGATAATATCATCCCCCAGCAAGTGAAAATCATGATGCATTTTGTCTATTTCTTTCCAACGTTCAGCAATCTCCGGCTGTTTCAGCTTGATTGCCTGATAAAAATGTCCGAATGCACATTTATTAGAATCAGTCTGAATGGGCTCTACCTTCATATTGTCTATCATTACTCTGGCTTTTTTTACCCATTGTATATGAGCATTTTCCGCTTTTTGCAGAATCTGAACCACTTCTTCATTTTTAAGTATATGTACGCCCTCTTCAAGTCCATCGTACATATTTGTTACTATATTTGATAGATGATCATCGATCTGAGAAATATTCTTGGCAAAATCAACACTGTAAACCGCTTCATTATGAATATTTTGCGCCATCTCATTAAGATTTTGCGCATCATCACTATATGTATCCATTGCTTTATCTATTTCATTGGCTGACTCTTTGATCCCCTGCATGGTTCCACTTATTTCTGAAACAGAATCTACTAATCCATGCAACATATTAATATTGCCATCAATCGTCTCAGATACCAGGTCTATCTTTTCACTCATCTCATTTGTAGATGAAATGGTTCGGTTCATACTTTCCTGACCATCGCTAGCTGCTGCATAGATCTTGTCAACAAAATCTCGCATTCCATCCAAATTAGTTTTGGTATTATCTGCCAGATTACGAACTTCGTCAGCAACTACAGAGAATCCTCTACCCTGTTCACCGGCTCTTGCTGCTTCGATTGCTGCGTTAAGTGCTAAAAGATTAGTCTGGTTTGCGATCTGTTGTACGCTCTCTACGATCTTACCGACTTCCACCGCCAATTGAACTAACTGCTCTATTTTTTCATTCATATGCTTGGTATCAGACAGGACATTTTCTTTTAGTCCATTGACCTCATGAAGCAACTGAACACTTTCATTATTCTGATCCGCAAATTTTGTTGAGTTATCTTTTAATTGATCTAGCTTCTCAGCAGCTTCATCAATAGAATTTGTTACCTGATCCATAGTGGCGTTGGTCTCTTCCACAACTGCCAGATTTGATTCACCTACATTCCCCATTTTATCCGAAAAATTCATAAGTTCATTGGAAATATGAGTCATTTCTACATCAAATGAGCTTATTGACGTAGCAACATCCAGGATTTCCTTTGCTGCATCTGACATACGTCCTTCATTTTCCATCAATTTCTCAAATGTTTCTACCACATGCTTATGAATACCATAATCACTATTCGGTATCTTCTCTTCCTGACCTTCCAATACTTTATCCATACTTTGCAAAATGCAGCTCATCTCAGCGCATCCTGATTTATTTTTTCTAAACACAGTTTCCACTCCCTCTCAATATTTTTGCTCAACAAGTCCCTATTTTCTAGGATAATCATAGCATACAGGTTGGGTCATTTCAATTTAATAGTACCCATATATCTGTATTTTCATTCTAGCTTAATATGTATGTATTCTTTAAGGGTTGACTCCGCACGTTCTAAAGCATATAATCTCATTCAAGAAATTAAAAGTAGGCTTTAAAGCAGTACGAGATACTGCAAAGGCGATGATATTTTCGAGGGAAAAGTGGATACTAGCTTTTTTAGAGTACCAAAAACCTTGTGACGAAACCTTTGCAGTGAGATGCAAGGGTATTTTTTTTGAGATTTACGAGGTAATTCCATTGAAAAATCGGCAACTTGAAATAATCTGTAATAATGAAATCGCTCCTGATGTTTTCTGTTTAACATTAGGTGGCATTTTATTTAATGAAGAGATCTATCCAGGACAATTCGTTAATATCCATGTCCCAGGGAAAAGTCTTCGACGTCCTATATCGGTTTCCCGTATCTACGGTGACAGAATCGATCTGATATATAAAATAGTCGGAGAAGGAACTGAAATTCTAAGAAATATCACGTCCGGTTACCTAGATGTTCTTCTCCCATGTGGTAATGGATTCGATCTGTCTGCTTTTCAAAAAGAAATACTGATAATCGGAGGTGGAATGGGAGTCGCCCCTCTTTTCGCACTAACATCAGAAGCTATTAAACAACTGAAAAAAGTCACTGTGATATTTGGATTCAGAAGTCCAAAAGATGCCATTTTAGAAGAAGCACTGATGAATCTTGGAGTAGATTATCATTTTTGCTTTGATTCAGAAGGTGTAAATGTTGTGACGATGAGAGAACAGTTAGGTATGTCCCATATGCCCTTTGCAGCTTGTGGTCCTCTCCCCATGTTAAGAGCCCTCTGCTCTATGAAAGATGCTGATACTGTTCATGAGCGTCAGAATCTGATCAACGATGATATTTATGGTCAATTATCTCTGGAAGCTCGGATGGGGTGTGGATTCGGTGCCTGTATGGGATGCAGTATAGAAACAAAACAAGGTATGAAGCGAATATGCAAGGAAGGCCCTGTTTTTAATAGTAAGGAAATATTATGGGACAAAATATAGATCTAAGCGGGATGATGATCGATAATCCACTTATTCCCGCCAGTGGAGCATTTGGATACGGCATGGACTATCAGGACTTTTTTGATGCCAATGAGGTTGGTACTTTTTGTACCAAGGGCACAACATTACATCCTCATAAGGGTAATCCTCTACCACGAATAGCTGAGTATTCAGGTGGGATGCTAAACTGTGTCGGCCTGGAGAATCCCGGTGTAGAGACCGTTGTCCGAGAATATTTTCCGAAACTTCGTGATACATATCATAAAAAAGTAATCGCCAATGTATGCGGTTTTAGTATTGAAGATTATATAAAAACCGCAGAAATATTCGACCAGGAAGAATGTGTGGGGCTGATAGAACTTAATATTTCATGTCC
>JAGOLM010000095.1 GCA_017994075.1 Lachnospiraceae bacterium | reverse complement strand
CTCGATCAATAGTATTTTCAAACTGTACGAGGGTATAAGTAACAGGGCTTATTTTCGTATCTGTAAAAAAAGTATATAACCACATGATCTCTGAATCTTCGAATCCTATATTCTTGGTCATATGGGAAATATTTTCCGTAGGAAACATATCTGTAAATATGAATTTTGCCGGTATTTTGGCTCTTCTAAATATTCCGGCTCTATAGCTCTGGGCGTATTCTACCCCACTTGATGCCCATCCTATTCCGAGATTGAAGTTGTAGACCATTTTATTCTCCATTCACATATTAATAATTTATGGCAAAATTATATGCAGATTATACTTCTCATCCACATATACGCTGCTAAGAAGTACATTTCGCATGATATTTTTCTTGATTGTCTTTTCCATATTATCAAATGAGTATCGAGCTTCCTTTTGATATTCAAATACCAGATTTCTCTGGGCCGAGGCACGGCCACTGACAGCAGCTTGTAATTGGTTTAGATAATCAACCTCTTCTACCCATGCGTCATCAATAGCTGTAAGTGTTGCCACCCGTAGGAATTCTCTCAATCTGCTTTTCTTGCCTAGATTCATCTCCTGACTTTTCAGTCCGGCCCTAACCCTTTTCATGAGGAATCTCTCAACGTCTTTTTTCTTGTCCGGATCAAGATTTTCAATTAAGACATTTTTATTATACGACTCATACCCATCGATTAAACTTCTTGCGTTTCCTATATAGGATATATTATCCATTAAATATCTTGATATCTCATCCCTTGTAATGGTCTTTTCTGTCTTAATGAAGTCTCTGATATTTTCTCTTGCAACCTCTATAATTGCCTTCTTATCTATACCTGTTTCTGTTTTACTAACAGGATTTATCACAGCTCTATCTTCTATAATCGTGGCTTCACCATTTAACAGCCTGTCTCTCATTGAATAGATAACCGTTCTCTGTCTCTTCATTACTTCATCATAATCCATGACTTGGCGTCGGTTCTTTACCGCTAGATCTTCTGTAAGTCTCTGGGCAGAATTTATTATCCTTTTCAATCTATACTTTCCAATATGTTTTTCACCATTTATGTATCTGTCTATATTGCTCTTACCATTTTGCGTAACGACCTCATCCTCAAGTGATACGTAGAACCGGCTCATTCCCGGGTCTCCCTGCCTACCTGCCCTTCCTCTTGCCTGTCTCTCACAGCGGACATTTTCCATTCGTCCTATTCCGATAACTACCAGACCTCCAAGTTCTCTGGATTTTTGATCAAGCTTGATATCTGTACCTCTTCCTGCCATAGACGTTGCAACCGTTACAGCATTATATTTTCCGGCAACCCGGATGATCTCCGCTTCCCAATATTCATTGTTGGCATTCAAAACGCTATGTGGAATAGATTTTTCCATGAGTAAGCTGGATACTGCCTCTGTATCTGCAATCGATGATACCACTATCAGTACAGGTCTACCTGAATCATGGTATTTCTCAGCACAATTAATAGCTTCCATAAACTGACTGATAGAATCGTGAAAATAGAGATCCGGCATATCCTCTCTTATAACCGGCTTATTAGTAGGAATAACTACAATATCCTCACCATATAGATCCAAAAGTTCATCTCTTGCATCAGAAATAGTTCCGCTCATTCCTGACATTTTAGGAAAGAGCTGAAACAGGTTCTGATAGGTAATGGCGGCAACTGATCGGTTTTCTGTTGATGCCTTGAGCTTTTCCTTGGTCTCTATCGCCTGATGCATTCCGCCACGAAGCTTGACTCCAGGCATCATACGGCCTGTTGCCTTGTCTAAAAGAATGATCTCTTTTCCATCACTTACTACATAATCTTTTTCATTTTCAAAAATCACGTGAGCTCTCAGTGCCAGATTTACATGACGATTTATCTCAAAATTCTCTCTAGAATAAAAATTGTCGATTTCAAAAAATCTTTGAGCATATTCTACACCCTTTGCTGTGAGCCATACTTTCTTATCCTCTGTTTCATAATCCTCTTTTTCTCTTAATGTAGTTACGAAAAAATCAGCCAGCTCATATAGATTGGACTGAACTCTCGGCGCTCCGGATATGACCAACGGAGTCTGAGCGCTATCTAAAAGCACCTGGTCTGCTTCATCAATTATTACATAATTCAGTTCTCTTAAAAATCTATCCTCCGGCTTTGTCACCAGGTTGTCAAACAGATAATCAAATCCAAATGCACCATGGGTGGTATACACAATGTCTGATGCATATATGGCCTTTTTCTCTTTATTAGTAAATCTATCCTTTTTTCTTCCCTTTTCCCAACCCACTACTCCCACTGAAATGGTAAGTCCCATAAATTTGTATACCTTACCCATTTCCTCTGCATCACGACATGCCAGGTAATCATTGGTTGTCATCAGGATCGCGCTTTTACCCGTAAGGGCATTTAGATATAATGGCATAGTGGCAGTGAGCGTCTTGCCCTCTCCTGTGTTCATCTCTGCCAGATACCCCTGATTCATGGCCAGGCCTCCCAGTATCTGAACATCGTATGGGTATAATCCGAGAATTCTCTTATCAGCTTCGCAAATGGCTGCAAAGGCCTCCGGCAAAATATCAGCCAGAGTTTCACCACTGTTTAATCTGTTTCTAAAGACTTCGGTCATCCCCGACAGCTCATCATCCGAAAGTGCCTCTATTTCAGCCTTCTTGCCCTTCACCTTGTCTAGAAGAATATTAAGTTTTCTTAATTTGCTATTATCCGACATCTTTTTTTCCCAGTTCTTTTATAACCATTGAGTGAAAATCAAACTGATTCATTCCTCCATTTATTAACTGAATACTATAACTATATGTCCGAAGAGAGCACTCAAAATCTGTCTCTTTTTCACGAACTATCAGGCTATCCACCTCGGTGTCGTATCTATCGAAAAAAATAATCCTTATGAGCCAGTTCTGATCTTCATTACAATCAATATTCACAGTTAAGTGATATCGTCCCTCCCCGTCTATCATCGGAAGTGATGGCTCTTTTCTCTGTCTCTGATAATTTGTTTTAGAAAACCACTCCTTGATAATGGTTCCGGATGGCATCAATGAATTAGCAAAACGCACATGATCTCTAGCGATAAAATCCACTTCAGACCCATATAAATAAGTATCTGAAGCATATTCATCCCAATAAATTATCCATTTTTCCTGTGCCATTTTAGTTTTCCTCTTTGTAAATGTATCCGTTATTATCTGTTAAATTCCTCGGTCAGGATCTTCTCATACTGGCTGATAAACCATGTGACTATTGCCTCGGTATTGTCATTATGTCTGCCATGGATTCCCTTGCCATATATATAGGCCCCGGTTTGACCCAGATGTGCCAGCAGATTCTGATAAGCTTCAGAATCGTAATCATCTTCGATCATATAAGCTACGGCAAACTTTGTATTGTTCCAATTAGATTTATCAAATTTCATCCAGAATCTGTCATTTAAACGCCCTATAGACTTATCATCACAGGCTCCTGTCTGATACATTAGGACATCCAGAGATGTAGGAAATCCACCGGGACGTATCCTTTTCTCGTTATATGCCACGGTACCCAGACTGCAAAGAGGCTTACCAAGTATCAGGCTATGAGGTCTGAAATCAGCTCCATAATATAATGCCCCATGAGTTCCCATAGACAATCCGGAAAATATAAGATCTGATTCGCAGAATTTAAGCTCATTCAGTGCATCTCTTATGATATTTCTCATAGAATCTTCATACTCATTATCACCGAGGTAAAATGCTCCATCCTCTAATCTATGCTCGCCTACCAGTAAAAATGGGCATCCGAATTTCTTCATAAGGTTATATCCTTCAAAGCCTTCCATTGTCTTATAACCCGAAAAATACACTGCCAACGGTGGTTTCATATCACCAAGATCCAGATAATAAAATATCTCTTCTCCAGAAGATGTAACTGTTCTTTTTCCACCTGGGATAAATACTCCATGTCCTCTTCTGGAAAATCTGTCATGAAGTGCGATTATTGATAATTTTCCTACTCCACAGGCCTTGACACTCAGAAACAGATTGCCATCATCTATTACTTCAAATGTCATGAGCTCCTGAAGCTTTTCACCGCTGTAGATAACATCTTCAACAACTTCCGATATACTTCCCTTCGCAAATTCTATTACCTCGAGACATATCTCCACATCCTTATC
>JAGOLM010000094.1 GCA_017994075.1 Lachnospiraceae bacterium | reverse complement strand
AGAAACAGACCAGAATATAGTAGAAATTATCAAAGACGATGCAGAAATTATTCAGAATATTCTCTCTGATAATATTATATCTTCAAAATCACTGAAAATCCCAGATGATGTAGATGATGACAGAGAAGCAATCAAAGAAGGCGATAAGGTCATACTGATTGTAGAAGACGATACCAATTTTGCAAAAGCATTGCTAAAATATTCCAGGCTTCAGGATTATAAAGGAGTCGTGGTTGTAAGAGGAGATCTTGCGTTGTCTGCTGCTATGCAATACCATCCTTCAGCAATACTTCTTGATATACAGTTACCTGTAAAAGATGGTTGGCAGGTGATGGATGAGCTGAAATCTACTACAGCTACCAGACATATTCCTGTTCATATGATGTCTTCGTTAAAAGCTAAACAAGAGAGCTTAATGAAAGGAGCGGTTGATTTTATTAATAAACCTGTTGCGATGGAAGAAATGAATAAGGTATTCAGAAAGATTGAAGAAACCATTAGGAAATCTTCTCAGAAAGTTCTGATTGTGGAGGAAAATGCGAGGCATGCATCTGCATTGTCTTACTTCCTTAGCAGTTACGATATCGGACTTTCTGTGGAGAATAATGTCGAAGACAGCGTAAAAGCATTATATTCAGATAAAGTAGATTGCGTCATTCTAGATATCGCAGCATTCCGTGGAAAAGAGTATGAGATCGTAGAATCCATCAAAAGTAATGAAGGTTTAGAAAACTTACCCATTATCATTTTCACAGAACATAGTTTATCCACATCAGAAGAATTAAAAATAAAACAATATGCAGATTCTATTGTTGTGAAAACAGCACATTCTTATCAGAGAATTCTGGATGAAGTGGGTCTATTTCTCCACCTGGTCGCAGAAAAAAATAATACCGAGGAAACCAAAAGTAAAACTTTAGGATCTCTAACAGAGGTGTTAAGTGGTAAGAAAGTTCTTATAACTGATGATGATGCACGCAACATCTTTTCACTCACCAAAGCCCTGGAAAAATATAAGGTCGAAGTCATCTTGGCAATGGATGGTAAACAGGCATTGGAGCAGATCGATAAAAATCCTGATATTGATGTGGTTCTTATGGATATGATGATGCCGGAAATGGATGGTTATGAGACCATCAGAGAAATAAGAAAAATGCCAAAATATAAAAGACTTCCGATTATTGCTGTTACTGCAAAATCGATGATAGGAGATAGGGATAAATGCATCACTGCAGGCGCTTCAGATTATATTTCAAAGCCTGTGGATATAGATCAGTTGCTGTCATTATTACGAGTCTGGCTATACGAAAGTTAATATGAAGAAAAAAATACTGATCGTAGATGACGATCCCAGAAATATATTTGCTCTAAAGCTAACATTAAAATCAAAAGGTTATGATGTTAGAAGTTCCTTGTCTGGAGACGAAGCCATTACAATGTTAAAGGATGAACCGGATATAAAAGTCATATTAATGGATATGATGATGCCTGATATGGATGGCTATCAAACAATGAAAAATATCCGGAAAACAGAACCAATCAATAAAAGCATAATTATTGCCGTGACTGCGCAAGCCATGCCGGAAGACCGTGAAAAATGTTTGGAAGCAGGAGCAGATGATTATGTTACAAAACCAATTAATGTTGATACTCTTTTAAATACCATTGAAAAATTATCATAATGATAGAACCCGAAATTGTAAAAGATGAAGAGTTAGAATATCTGATAAAAGATGTTTATGATTTGTATGGCTATGACTTTTCGCTATACAGCCGGGCATCTTTCAAAAGGCGTGTTAATAGAATTTGCCTGATAGATAAGTTTACGAGCTTTGCAGAACTGAGATATACACTTATTAACGAACCAAATTATCTGAAGCGCTTTATAGAAGAAGTAACAGTCAATGTGACAGAGATGTTCAGAGATCCATATTTCTTTAAAGAACTAAGAGAAAATATACTTCCGCAACTAGGAACCTATCCACTTATAAGAATATGGATTGCTGGATGTTCTACTGGCGAAGAGGCGTATTCTGTGGCAATACTTCTGAAAGAGGCAGGGCTATATCATAAATCTTTAATTTATGCGACAGACATTAATCCTTCGGTTTTAGAAACTGCGCGGGCTGGTGTCTTTCCGATCAGTCAGATGAAGACTTATTCTGAAAATTATATTTTATCTGGAGGCAAAAAAGACTTTTCGGATTATTATACGGCAAATTACGACAGTGCAAGATTTGACAGTAGTCTGAAAGAAAAAATGATTCTTTCTACACATAATCTGGTGTCTGACAGCTCATTTAACAGCTTTCAGCTTATTGTCTGCAGGAATGTACTAATTTATTTTGATAAGCCTTTGCAGGAACGGGTGTTCAAATTGTTTGATGACAGTTTGGAAAATCTGGGGTATCTTGCGCTTGGATCTAAAGAAACATTAAGGTTTTCTAACTTGGCAACCATCTACCAGCAGATCGATGATCAGAAAATCTGGAAAAAAACGACACAGAACTAAAGATGCAAAAGATACGGACAGAATTGGTGATTATCGGCGGATCTGCAGGCAGCCTGCAGGTGATACTCGATCTTGTTCGCGGTTTGGAAAGGAAGTTAGATTTTCCCATTGTCCTTGTCATCCATAGAAAAGCACAGTCTACAAGTATATTGCAGTCATTACTTCAGCAATTTACAGATAAGCAGGTAATTGAAATAGAAGATAAAACGGAAATAGAAAATGATAAAATATATATTGCCCCCGCAGATTATCATCTACTATTTGATTCGAAGACCAATCTTTCATTAGAAAGGTCAGAAAAGCATCATTTTTCTAGACCTTCTATAGACATTTCTTTTGTATCGGCATCACAGGTTTACAAAGAAAATCTTTTAGCCATTTTATTATCCGGTGCCAATGCGGACGGCATATACGGATTGAAATATATAAAAAACAATAACGGAAAAATCTGGATTCAGGATCCTGAAACAGCTGAAGTAGATTATATGCCAAGACACGCCAAAGAGCAGGTTGACTATGATCTTCTTATTAATCCGGAAAAACTGTGCATTAATATTAATCAATTAAATATATAAGAATCAAATTAAGATTATGGATAAGAAAAAGATATTGATTTTTGATGATGATACTACTTTGCTGGAGCTCATCTCAATAATTTTCAAGGATGGCGGTTATGAGGTAGATATCTCCCAGACGTCTCACAACATTTTGGAAAAAGTTTCCGAGTTTCATCCTGATATTATTCTGATGGACAACTGGATCCCGAATATTGGCGGAATTGAAGCTACCAAACTTCTTAAGAGCAATGAACAGTTTCGGAATATTCCCGTGATCTATGTAACTGCCAATAATGATATAGAATCTCTTGCAGAAAGTGCAAAAGCAGATGATTATGTTGCCAAGCCATTTGATCTGGAAGAACTTGAAAACAAAGTGGCAAAATATATCAAATAATAGTGTAGCCTCACCAGGAATCGAACCTGGATCTAAAGTTTAGGAAACTTCTATTCTATCCGTTGAACTATGAGGCCTTGGAAACAGTTATCAAAAATAATTAATTTTCGTAGGTCTCAAAAGTTCCGTCATCATAAAAAAACACGATTCTTCTGATTTTTTTTGGATCGGAATCTTGTTTTTGTGGAAAATTCTCTAATGGCTGAGAATCGTTTATTTTATTTCTTTCTGATGTTTGTACGCTAATATCGGATTCTCGCGTCACTGTTTTTGTAACATCATCTTCGGTTTCCGTATAGCCGAACTGCTCATCATTGATTAGTGAGAAGAGATTAGGCAACGATTTTTTTACTGGCTTGTCATCTTCTTTAGAATTTTGATTGTCATCAATTTTAGCTTCTTCTTTACCAATCAACATTTCACCGGTTCCTGTAATCAGCCAATCCCATTCGATATCAGGAAATTTAGATTTTATTTTTGTTATAAAGTCGAGAGACGGTTTGTTTCTTCCCGAGATGATATGAGAGATGCTTGAGCGTTGCACTCCAATCTCTTCAGCAAATTCAGCTGGAGACAGTTCCGAAAACTCTATTACTTTTGTAATTCTATCATTAAATTCCATTTCACAAATGTAAAAATAATTTTTTAAAGCAAAGTTACATTTGTAATTAGGTTGGGTTTACTTCTGTAAACATCTTGTTAGTAACATACATTACTCTATAAGTCATTGTTTTACAGGTCATATTCATATTTACTGTGTAAAACTGTATGGGAATTTACACTTATCAAC
>JAGOLM010000093.1 GCA_017994075.1 Lachnospiraceae bacterium | reverse complement strand
AAGATTTATGGCAATGCAATTTCTATAATTTAAACAAGCACAGATTCACATTATATTCAAAAGGAGGAACTACCATGAGTGAGGCAATGAAAAACATTCTAACCAGACGAAGCGTAAGAAAGTATAAGTCTGAGATAGTACCAAAGGATATGATTGATAAAATCCTAGAGGCTGGTGAGTTTGCCGCAAGCGGCATGGGTAAGCAGAGCCCAATCATGATTGCTGTAACTGATAAAAAAATCAGAGATGAGCTTGCAGAGGATAATAGGAAGATCGCTGGATGGAATGAGGGATTTGACCCATTCTATGGCGCTTCAACAGTGATCATCGTATTGGCAGATAAAAATATGCCAACAGGAATATACGATGGTAGCTGTGTAATGGAGAACCTTATGCTGGCAGCGCATGATGAAGGTCTGGGAAGTTGCTGGGTACATAGAGCAAAGGAAGAATTCGAGATGCCTAAGTGGCAGAAATGGTTGACAAGCCTTGGCATCGAGGGTGAGTTCGAAGGAATCGGACATTGCATATTTGGATATCCGGATGGTGATGAGCCTAAGGCAGCCCAGAGGAAGCCTAATAGGATATTTTGGGCAGAGTAAAAAGAGTTTTATTTTTAGATATTTTGATTTATTAAATATCTGTAAACTTTAAATAAATGTTGTTATAACCACGTAAAACCCACGACAATAGTATTAATCTCTTTTTGAAAAAGAAAAAAGCAATATCATTTTAAAACTACTTCGAATTTGAAAAGGAGGCGTGATTTTATGAATGGTGCATTTTCAGTTGCTAAGATACATAAACCCAAGGAAGGACTGACAGTATCTACATCAGCGGGGATTACATCTGAGACCAGGATAACATGGTTCTCACTTGGGGCTGGAACAGATATTAGCGCAGAGACCTATGACACACCTGTCATATATATTGGAATGGGTGGAAATGGTAGATTTGTAACTTCTAATAAAAACACAGGTAAAAAGGTTGGAGTCAGTAATGTATCCAATGAAGTATCCAATGAAGAAACAGGAAATATATTAGGTACCGGGGATGTGTTGATAATACAGCCTGGAACATTATCAGGAACTGAGACGGAAGATGGATTTGTGTACGGCGAGATAATGCCGATGGAGGCAATTAATATGAATAATTTAGTTAAACCAGGTGAAGTATTTAATCTCGTAGGATTATTACCATACGAAGATGGAAGCATTGTGAATATGGATGTTGCATCGAATGATGCCATGAAGTTTGTATTGATGTCATTTGATCAGGGAACAGGACTATCGGCGCATAGAGCACCGGGAGATGCTTTGGTTTTTGCCCTGGAGGGCAAGGCGATCATCGGATATGAGGGTCAGGATTATCCTATAGAAGCCGGTCAGACATTTAGGTTTGAAAAAAATGGATTGCATTCTGTGACAGCAGATGGGAAGTTCAAGATGGCTTTGCTTTTGACATTGAAATAAAAGCAGATTTTTAAAAAATAAGGACATATACTAATATAATCACTTGATTACACACTGTTGAATTTTTATAAAGGGAGATCACAACATGAAGGAATTGAAAATTGAAAAGGTATATGGAAGACAGATCATTGATTCAAGAGGCAATCCTACGGTTGAAGCAGAAGTGACGCTGAGTGATGGAACCATAGGAAGAGGAAGTGTACCTTCCGGTGCATCTACAGGCGAGTTTGAGGCACTTGAACTACGAGATGGCGACAAGAGCAGATACCAAGGGAAGGGAGTCAGCGTTGCTGTCTCTAATATCAATGAGATCATCGATCCATTGCTTCAGGGAATAGATCCTTCTAATCTTTATATGATAGATAAGATCATGATGGATTGCGATGGAACAGATGATAAATCAAAATTGGGAGCTAATGCGATACTGGCAGTATCGATTGCCAGCTGTCGTGCAGCATCGATTGCTCTTGGAATGCCGCTGTATCGTTTCTTCGGTGGAGTCAATGCAACTACGCTTCCTGTACCAATGATGAATATAGTAAATGGAGGAGTACATGCGCTTTCGTCAGGGCTGGATGTTCAGGAATTTATGATAATGCCGGTGGGAGCTAAATCTTTTCATCAGGGACTTCGCTGGTGTACAGAGGTTTTTCATACGCTGGCCGATATACTGAAGGAACGAGGCCTTGCAACATCTGTAGGCGATGAGGGTGGATTCGCACCGGCATTATCGTCTGATGAAGAGGCAATTGAGATCATACTTGAAGCTGTTAAGCGAGCCGGATATGAGCCAAAGAGAGATTTTATGATAGCTATGGATGCAGCATCTTCAGAATGGAAGAGCGGCAAGATAGGCTCGTATGATCTGCCAAAGGCAGGAAAAAAATATACATCGGAAGAGCTGATACAGCACTGGAAGAAGCTAGTGGATAAATATCCGATAGTTTCCATCGAAGATCCGCTTGATGAGGAAGACTGGGCCGGATGGCAGAAGATCACGAGGGAGCTCGGAGACAGGGTTCAATTGGTAGGAGATGATCTTTTCGTAACCAATACAGAGCGTTTGGCCAAGGGAATCGAGCTTGGATGCGCCAATTCTATTCTGATCAAGCTTAATCAGATCGGATCAGTTTCGGAGACTCTTGCAGCGATAAAAATGGCACAAAAGGCTGGATATACAGCAATCATATCCCATCGTTCAGGTGAGACTGAGGATACAACAATAGCAGATCTGGCAGTTGCATTGAACGCCGGTCAGATCAAGACAGGAGCACCATCCAGGTCAGAGCGTGTGGCAAAATATAATCAGCTGCTTAGGATTGAAGAAGAGTTGGGATATGGAGCAGTGTACCCGGGAATGGGAGCTTTTTAAAATAATATTTTTATTTAAGCGTAGTTTTATTTTTAATTAATAATAGTAAATGGAGGCATTAATCATGAAAGCAAATGTAGATCAGGACCTGTGTATTGGATGCGGAATGTGTACGGGTGTCGCACCTGAGGTCTTTCAGATGAATGATGACGGCAAGGCTGAGGCTTATGCTGAGTATGATGAGACCGGTGCAGCATTGGTAGATTCAGCTGTAGATGGATGCCCTGTTGCAGCAATTCAAAGTGATGTGGAATAATTAGTTTGAGCGACCGGAGTATTCTTATTCCCTTAAAACTTGAGTGGACTAGCTATGAATTATAAAAAGGACATTGGATTACCTTTTGGTATTCAAAGTCCTTTTTTTGTGCAACTGATCTGGATGTGATTAGCAGAACATTATTGAGAATTTTAAATTTAAATGATACGATGAAAAATATAAATATAGATATTGCGTCAGAAGGGACATAGAAGCCAATGAAAGTTTTATTGATAAATGGAAGCCCAAAACGAGAGGGATGTACAAACAGAGCGTTGGGGGAAGTAGCTATTCAACTGGAAAAAAACAATATCAGCAGCGAAACTATATGGCTTGGCACTGCTTCGATGCAAGACTGCATTGCCTGCGGGAAATGTATGAGTACAGGAAAGTGCGTATTTGATGATATCGTTAATGAAACGGCAATTAAGCTGGATGAGGCAGATGGTATAGTGGTTGGATCGCCGGTTTATTACGGAGGACCAAACGGAAGAGTATGTTCTTTTTTAGACAGATTGTGCTATTCAGCAGGCAGTAGACTAGATGGTATGGCTGCGGCGTGTGTCGTTTCTTGTAGGAGAGGTGGGGCATCAGCAGCCTACGACAGGATAAATAATTATTTTGGAATGACTAATTGTATGATCCCGGCATCTCAGTACTGGAACCAGGTTCATGGTAATACACCCCAAGAGGTGGAACAGGATAAAGAAGGTCTCCAGACCATGAGGACGCTGGCAGATAATATGGCGTGGATTATCAAGAGCAAAATAGCGGCGAAAGATGCAGGAGTGGAATATCCGGTCAGAGAAAAATCTGAAAGAACTAACTTTATCAGAAATATATAGCATTCGAGGAATTTAATGAGTCGAATATATAAATTGATATGGGTGGTTTTTTTCTTGAAAATAAACTAGAATAGCTAATTGCAGTGCAGTTTGGTACATGATTTTTAATATCTAGCTGGAAATGGAGAATGACTATGACTAAGCACATAATAATATGGCAGATCAAGAATGAATATAGAGACAGAGCTGATGAGATCAAGGCAGCAGCAAAAGAAAAGCTTGAAGGATTGAACGGACAGATCCAGGGAATGAGCAGTCTCATTATAAGAACTGAGGGACTTAAAAGCTCAAATGGAGATCTGATGTTGGATGGAACATATGACTCTGAAGAGGATATGAAT
>JAGOLM010000092.1 GCA_017994075.1 Lachnospiraceae bacterium | reverse complement strand
TCTCACAACTGCTTGAAATATAAAGATTTTCAAAGGAGATAAATTAATCATGAAACTAGGAATCGTAGGCCTTCCAGACGTAGGGAAGACAACACTTTTTAATTCACTGACCAAGGCTGGAGCATTGGCTGCAAACTATCCATTTGCAACAATTGATCCGAATGTGGGAGTAGTTAATGTACCGGATCAGAGAGTTGAGAAACTAACTGAGATGTACCATAGTAAAAAGAAGGTTCCTGCGGTTATACAGTTTGTAGATATAGCTGGTCTCGTCAAGGGAGCCAGCAAGGGAGAGGGACTGGGCAATCAGTTCCTGGCCAATATTCGTGAGTGCGATGCAATCATTCATGTAGTCAGATGTTTTGAAGATGGTAATATCATTCATGTAGATGGCTCAATTGATCCTAAACGTGATATTGAGACTATTAATCTAGAGCTTCTGTTCTCTGACATGGAGATCCTAGAGCGTAGATATTCAAAAATCGTAAAGCAGTCCAGAATGGATAAGTCACTTCAGAAAGAAGTTACTATGCTTGAACGTCTCAGAAAATTCCTCGAGGATGGCAATATGGCCAAGACCTTTGAGACCAATGATGATGATGAAGCAGCACTTTTCGAGTCATATACACTTCTCACCGCAAAGCCTGTAATATATGCTGCGAATGTATCAGAAGATGATATTTCAGATGATGGAGCCACCAACCCTAATGTTGATGCTGTAAAAGAATATGCAGCTCAGGAAGGAAGCCAGGTATATGTAGTCTCCGCTGAAATGGAAGCAGAGATCTCAGAGCTTGATGATGATGAGAGACAGATGTTCCTAGAAGACCTTGGAATGAAAGAGTCAGGCCTCGATAAACTGATTAAGGCCAGCTATTCATTGCTTGGGCTGATAAGTTTCTTGACATCAGGAGAGGATGAGACAAGAGCATGGACCATTCAGGAAGGTACCAAGGCACCACAGGCAGCAGGCAAGATCCATACGGACTTTGAGCGCGGATTTATATGCGCAGAGGTCGTATCATATGATGACCTCATGAAATATGGTTCACATACAGCCGCTAAAGAGGCAGGAGTCCTGAGACTCGAGGGCAAAGACTACGTCGTAAAAGATGGCGATGTCATTGTATTTAGATTTAACGTGTAGTAACAAAAAATGGCACTTTTTTTGCTGATTTTTGGGCAAAAACGTTGAAAACATGATTAATTTTAGTTATAATTCACAATATAGTGTGGCCTATGGAAAAATCGACCACAAGAAACTCATCATTTGGGACGGTAATTTTGTCCGGAATACATTATTTAGATTATAGAACAGAGGCAAAACCAATGAAGTGCCCATACTGTGGAAATCCAGATACCAGTGTTATTGATTCCAGACCGTCTGAGGACAATGCATCTACGAGACGAAGACGTTCTTGCGATAAATGTGGTAAGCGTTTTACGACATATGAAAAAGTAGAGACCATTCCTCTTATTGTTATCAAAAAGGACAATAACAGAGAACAGTACGACAGATCCAAGATCGAAAAGGGAGTGCTACTGGCGTGCCATAAGAGACCCGTTTCGGCTGATCAGATCAGAAAACTGGTTGATGATGTTGAAAAGGAAGTATTCAATAGAGAAGAGAGAGAGATTCCTAGTTCACTCATAGGCGAGTCAGTTATGAAGAAGCTCAAGACTCTCGATTCTGTTGCATATGTTAGATTTGCATCCGTATACAAGGAGTTTACGGACGTGGAGAAATTCGTTAGCGAGTTAAAAAACCTGTAAATTTTCACGGAATTGATTTTTGAATTTATTAAAAATTGAAATATTTTAGCGATAAGGGTTATGTTTTTTTAATCACTTCCGATAAATATAGTGTAGGGAAACATAAATCGTCTAAGATAAGAAATAGAATTTCATGATTCTACGGAGAGAATAAATGAACGTATCGGGTATCAGACCTATATCAGGTTTTTATAAAGTTCATAGCACATCCCAGGTTAGCAATTCTGAAGCTATTTCAGACCTTGCTACTCAGGCTGCTGAGGCTGATACCAACACATCTGTTGATAATTCAGAGTCACGTTCCAAGCAGAAGTTTAAGGCTTATGATTTTGCACAGCAGTACGATTCGAGGCAGACATACAACATGAAGGGCAACGACAGCGACCTCCGTACTCTGGATGTTGAAAAGGCTATTTCAGACATGCATAAGGATTCAGCACTTCAGCAGTACCAGTACTTCGTAGGTAATTCAGTAGCATCTGAAGGTGCTAAAAATAATGATAATAAGAATTCAGAGAGTGCTCAGAGACAGATAGAGAACTTCGAATTTTAAATTGAAATTTATAAATCATTTAAATATAAATCACAGAACTATTCGATTGAAACTAATCGGATAGTTTTTTTGTGCAATGTGATGTTAGTTTACAATTTACAATTTGACCTTTTTAACTTTGGTATTCTCTGCTATAATATCAACGCATTTAGTAACAGGAGGTTTTATGGGTGGATTATATCCGAATGATTACATAGACAGTGTCTATGACGTTAACTTTAAAAAATTATACGAAGAAGGCTATCGCCTATTGCTTTTTGATGTAGATAATACGCTGGTTCCTCATGGTGCTCCGGCAGACGAGAGAGCGATACAGCTGTTTCAGGAACTGAGAGAAATAGGGTTTCAGACATGGTTCTTATCTAATAATAAGGAACCAAGGGTTAAAAGCTTCTGCGAAGCTGTAAATGGGACTTCCTATATATTTAAGTGTGGCAAGCCTGATACTGAAGCGTATCTCGATGCGGTCAAGAGAAGCGGCTGCCAAAAAAGTCAGACGTTTTTCTTTGGAGATCAGATTTTTACAGATATGTGGGGAGCTAACAAGAGCGGTATCAGAAACTGTATGGTGAAACCGGTTTTGAAATGGAAAGAAGAACCTCAGATAGTATTAAAGAGATTATTAGAAGCGATAATACTTGCTTTTTACAGTATACATACCTCGGGAAACAGGCATAAGAATCTGGTTCCATTAAAAAGTAACCGGAAATAAATATTTTTTAGAAAGGTTTTATCTCTGAATCGGAGATGAATAAGGGTATTGATATGAGAGTAGGAATTGGAAATGATCATGCAGCTGTTGAGATGAAAAACGAAATCATGGCATATCTTCAGGAGAAGGGCTATGAGGTTGTCAACTTTGGAACTGATACAAACGATAGTGTTGATTATCCCGTATATGGTGAAAAAGTTGGATTGGCTGTTAAAAATAAAGAAGTTGACCTAGGTGTGATCATCTGTGGTACTGGGATCGGTATCTCACTGGCTGCCAACAAGGTTCCTGATATTAGAGCTGCAGTTGTTTCTGAACCTGTATCAGCCAGACTCGCAAGAGAGCATAACAACGCCAATATCATTGCTTTTGGAGCCAGAATCGTAGGAATGGAAGAGGCCAAGGCTATCTGTGATGCTTTCTTTGGAGCAGAATTTCTCGGAGACAGACATCAAAGAAGAGTAGATATGATTTCAGAAATTGACAAACGCAACCATACATTATAAAATGGTGGTTGTGCTAAATACGGCATGATTATTATTTCGCGCTTAAAAGTGGTGTGACTAGCGTTGCTTACACGACTTGTAACCGAATTTGGTAAATAAGAAAAATTTATTTTTTAGGAGGAACTATTATGATTTCAGCCGGAGAATTTAGGAACGGTGTTACTATCGAATGGGACGGACACATATATCAGATCGTTGAATTCCAGCATGTTAAGCCCGGAAAGGGAGCAGCTTTTGTACGTACTAAGCTGAGAGATATCGTTAACGGTGGTGTTACAGAGACTACATTCCGCCCGACAGAAAAGTTTGAGAACGCACACATTGATAGAAAAGATTATCAGTACCTGTATCAGGAAGGTGATATGTATTATTTCATGGATAATGAGACATACGATCAGATGTCACTACCTGCAGATTCAATAGGTGATTCTCTTAAGTTTGTAAAAGAGAACGAAACTGTTAAGCTTGATTCTCATAATGGTAATGTATTTGCAGTTGAGCCTCCTCTCTTTGTAGAGCTTGAAATCACTGAGACAGAACCTGGATTCAAGGGTAATACTGCAACAGGTGCTTCTAAGCCAGCTACCGTTGAGACTGGAGCTGAGGTATATGTACCTCTTTTCGTTGTCACAGGCGACAGGATCAAGATCGATACAAGAACAGGTGAATATCTGTCTCGTGCGTAATTGATTAAATTATTAGTCATAATATCTAATATATTTGCGAGAGGCTTTGGCCTCTCG
>JAGOLM010000091.1 GCA_017994075.1 Lachnospiraceae bacterium | reverse complement strand
ACCCGGAATTTTTTACAGCTCCCGGTAGAACTGAGATCATTGGAAATCATACGGATCATAATGGTGGCAAGGTCATCGCAGGCTGTATTACATTGGATTCCATAGGCGCAGCCAAGAAAAACGGAACCAGATTTATGAAAGTATCCAATGAAGGCTACGGATATTTTGAGATAGATCTCGACCATCCGGAAAATTCACCCAAGGAGCAGGGAACGGTTTCAGTTCTTGCAGGTATAATAGAATATTGCAATAAAAATAATATTATCGTAGATGGTTTCAGTACTTATACTACGACGGAGGTGATCGGCGCATCAGGTGTCAGCTCATCAGCATCATTTGAGATGCTTATAATGGCTATGATCAATTTTCTGTTTAATGATGGCAATATGAGTTTTGCCAGTTATGCCAAGGCCGGACAGTATGCAGAAAATATATACTGGAACAAGGCATCAGGTCTGATGGATCAGATGGCATGTGCGGTAGGAGGACCTATTGAACTTGATTTTAGAAATGATCCTGTCTATGAAAAGATTCCTTTTGGGTTTGAAGAATATGGATACTCAATGGTTATTGTGAATACAGGAAAAGGTCACGCTGACCTATCTCCTGACTATTCTGCAGTTCCATCAGAGATGAGGGCTGTTGCAAAAGCGTTGGGTCATGAGAGACTTTGCGACGGATCACTTGAAGAACTTCTGGACAATTACACAGAGGTAAAAGAGAAAGTGCAAAATGATAGAGCTGTGCTTCGTGCCATTCATTTTTATACAGAAAATGACAGAGTTATCCAGATGTCAGAAGCTATGGAAAAGAAGGATGTTAAGGCTATTTTAAACATCTTGAATAAGGGCGGAGAGTCATCATATGAGCAGCTCCAGAATCCTTATAGTCTGGGAGATGTAAAGACTCAGGGTATGTGCCTTGCACTTTCACTTACCAAGCTTTTCATGGCAAGGATCAATGATGGAGCTTGCCGTATCCATGGTGGTGGATTTGCAGGAGTCATTCAGTCAGTTGTTCCCACAGATAAGTTGGATGATTATGTAGGTTATATTTCAGGTTTCTTCGGACGAGATAACGTATATCCTATGAATATCCGTGCTACCGGGGCAGCCCATCTGGATAAATAGTCATAATAAATATAATAAGTATATTATATAGTAAAGACGCAGTGCCAGGAGATAATCCTGGTGCTGCGTCTTTTTTGATTTATTTATTAGAGTTATTGAAAATCGATCTCTACAGGGCAGTGATCTGATCCGAAGATCTCAGGGTGGATTTTGGAATCAGTAACTCTGTCCATGAATCGGTCTGATACCAGGAAATAATCGATTCTCCATCCGGCATTATTATCTCTGGCATGGAATCTGTAGGACCACCATGAATATACTTGTTCTGTGTCAGGATAAAAATGTCGGAATGAATCTGTGAATCCTCTTTTTATCAGTTCTGTCATACAGTTTCGTTCTTCATCTGTAAATCCAGCATTCTTGTGGTTGGTTTTAGGATTCTTGATATCGATCTCCTCGTGGGCAACGTTTAGATCGCCACAGATCAAAACGGGCTTTTTCTTATCAAGAGATACCAGGTAATTAGCGAAGTCTTTTTCCCATATCATTCGGTAGTCCAGTCTCTTTAGACCATCTTGTGAATTAGGCGTGTAGCATGTTACAAGATAATGGTCTTCATATTCTAGAGTGATGACACGACCCTCGTGGTCATGAATATCGATTCCAATCCCATAGGAAACAGATAAGGGCTCATGCTTCGTGAAGATCGCTGTGCCGGAATATCCTTTTTTATCGGCGTAATTCCAATACTGGTGGTAACCCGGGAGATCTAACTCTATTTGCCCCTCCTGAAGTTTGGTTTCCTGTAGACAGATAGCATCACAATCAAGAGATTGAAAAGAATCTTCAAATCCCTTTCCCTTACAGGCCCTTAGGCCGTTAACATTCCAAGATACATATTTCATAATAAACCACGTCCATAAGCAATATTATGGACTTATCCTTTCTGATTTTAGTATTTAATATTTAACATTTATTTTTTTTTAAAAAGATTAAAATAATTTCATTATCTGTTCACGACTAGCGATGAGAAATCCTTGGATCATCTCAGGCTTACCGCCGCCCTTGGAAGAAAAATTTTCCCTAAGAGAGACCAAAAGCTCCTGACAATTTTTACTAGAGCTCCCTATTATATAGGAATAGCCTGTAATTTCATCTCCACTGAAAACTCCTACGAAACCAGTATGGGAGTTCTTGTTTTCATTTATAAAATTTCTGATACTTATGTTGTCGGCTTCTGGTACAAATAAAACAGCATTATCGGAATCCTCAGGTATGAGCTTTGAATCAAGAGACAAAATCTCGGCAGTAGCTAAATGAAGATTTTTCTTTAAAGTGCTGATATTTTCCTGAAGGTCGGATACACCCTTCACAGTATTTTCTGGAGGAATCTTAAGATTCTGGGATATCGTAGCTATCATATTACGATTATTAACATTGTATAGGTAAGCTCTTTTCCCGCATAAAATTGACAGCCTGGTTCCACCTTTGTAATTCTGGCTGGAAATAACCATTAGTGTACCGATCTCTCCTGTTCTTTTTACATGAGGAGCGCAGCATGCACAGGTATCGATTCCCGGAATGGTAACGATTCGAACAGAACCTTCCAGTTGGATCTTGCTTCTGTATTCTAGCAATTCCAGGGTAGCTTTGTCAGGATACGATGCAGTAATTTGTATATCCGCCCATATTGCCTCGTTGGCTTTTAATGCTATATCGTCAATATCATCATTACTTAGAGGTCCGTTATAGTCCATTGTGACAATACTATCACTGAGATGAAATCCTACATTGTCGTACCCTAGCGTAGTGTTGACCAGACCGGAGAATATATGCTCTCCGCTGTGATTCTGCATATTAGAGTATCTGTGTTCCCATATGATCTCTCCATTGACAGTGCATCCCACAGGAATTTCTGTATCTATGATGTGGATTATCCAGTCACGACCATGGATTTTTTTGATACGGACATCCCTTACTTTTAAGGTAGAGTCGTTATATGTGATTATTCCCTTATCGGGGGTCTGACCACCTTCTTCAGGGAAAAAAAGAGTCTGATCCAAAATAAGGAGGTAAGTATTGTCATTACCCTTTTCACAGGACAGTACGTTTCCTACAAACTGGGTATCATATGGATGAGAATAATATAGTTTCATAGTCTCTGGTATAGTGTTAAAATTAATATCGGATATCTTCATTGTTAACTCCTAGTATAATATTTCAAAAATATATGCCACTAAATTACAGCAAGAATATTTTACACTATTTGAGCAATTTTAAACACTCATTATGTCTATGAAAGGTATTAAACAATGGATTATATGGTTAGGGGAACAGCAGGAAACGGTCATGTGAGGATCTTTGCCTGTGTATCAAAAGAGATATGTGAAACAGCAAGGGAGATCCATGACACAACGCCCAATGCAACAGCAGCACTGGGGAGACTCTTGACCGGTGGGGTGATGATGGGTCTCATGATGAAAAACGATAATGCAGTTTTATCTCTTAGTATTAAAAGCGATGGTCCAATGAAAGGACTTACAGTTAGCACAGATTCTCATGGTCATGTTAAGGGGTTCCCATATGTGGCCAAGGTGCCTTTTGAAGAACTTCGTCCTGGCAAGTTAAACGTAGGAGCATCAGTGGGTAATGGAACACTTACGGTTATCAGGGATGAAGGCGCTGGAGAACCTTATTCCAGCCAGACAGATCTGCTAAGCGGAGAAATAGCCGAGGATCTGACGGTTTATTTCGCTGAAAGCGAGCAGGTGCCATCGGCAGTGGGACTAGGCGTTCTGGTTGGAACGGATACCAAGGTCCAAACAGCAGGTGGGTTTATAGTTCAGATGATGCCTGACGCCACAGAAGAAGATATAACAGCAGTAGAGAATGGACTCCATAGATTCGGCGCTGTAACTAATCATTTCGCAGCAGGTAAGACCCCGGAGGAACTGGTGAATATTGTTCTATCGGATATTAACCCGGAGATATTGGAGAAAACACCTATTGAATTCAAATGTAATTGTAGTAGGGACAGGGTCAGTAAGGCACTTATTAGTATAGGAAAAAAGGATTTAAAAGATATAATAGAAGATGGTAAGCCTATAGAGTTGGGATGCAACTACTGCCGTAGCAAGTATGTATTCACTATAGATGAAATAGAGGAAATGCTAAATGAAAAGTAGGGGTTACATAATATTTGTAATTTTAAATTGAAAGGAAAAAATTATGGTTAAGGACAAAAACATTAAAACTGTTTCGAAGAGGAAGAAAAGCGTCAGCGGTTCTCTT
>JAGOLM010000090.1 GCA_017994075.1 Lachnospiraceae bacterium | reverse complement strand
ATTGCAGCTGTGGCAGGATTTGCTACCATGCCTGCAAATAAACTACCAAGACTGCTAAGTCCATTTAATTCTGCACTATTAGCCATAAGAGCTGCTTTCACAGAATCAACGACTTGAGATTCACCATTGCTCTTAATCGTATCAGGAACTGACTTGATCCCAGCTGCAAGACTAGCTGATCCCTTGACTGCTCCTTCATCACCGGTATAACCGGCAACCAACTGACTGGCACCATTATTTATACTAGTAGCTCCATCATTAAGCGCCTTAGCTCCGTCATTCAACTTATTGACACCTGCTACGAGTTCAGGAGCCTTAGATGAGAGGCTGTCTGTGCCGCTCTTAAGTGTTTTGGTTCCTGCATATAATGTATCAAGACCATTTTTAAGATCCTTGGAACCATTAGTGAGCTTGCCAGATCCGTCTACGATACTGTTCATGCTAGAAGTAAGCGTATCCATATCTGATTTTAACTTATCTGTAGCTGTTGAATTATCAAGGTCTGATAATCCAAGATCTGACAGAACATCGCAGCTTGCCATTGTCATTGTCATTCCAAGTTCGAAATCTTTTGTATCTGCTGTAATCTCTACATACTCAGGAATTGAGATATCATCAGATACATTCAATTCATCGAGCTTGTCCTGATTTAACTGCAGGCTCTCCTTGAGTCCTGGCAGTGCAGCTCCTACTACAATATTCTTATTGGCATCTGAAACAACTTTTCCGTTTGTAACAGATACGTTTGTAAATGTATCTGTAGGAAGGATAACTCCTGACAGCATTGCGAATGGAACAGTGACTTCTTCCTGCTGACCATTTATGGTGACCATCTCTTTTGCATTATTTACATAATCAAATCTGATAGTTACTTTTCCACTTTTACCGGCGAGATCCTTGGGCTCGATTGACTTGCCATCCAGCTTGTATGATACCTTGACATTAACTGGAAGCTCTGTGTTGGTCTTTCCCTGATAATAGATATCATTGCCTCCGGCATTCCATGTAATAGATCCATCACTGTTCTTGATGTAAGTCTCATTACCCTTGACGTTCTGGATATTTTTCAGATCTGTCTTATCATTAAGAGACTTATCTCCCTGATAATTTCTCAGCCATTCACTTACGATTACTTTATCGTTCGCTCCCTCAGCATCTGAGTTGACATAGACTGTCTCAACCTTCTCTGCCTTTTCATTTGAATCTCCAAATGAAGTAGATGTTACGGCTGTTTCAAGAGCCTTTTTTTCAGCTACCTGCTGTTTAGCTGTCACCTTGGAATCATTAGCTCCGCTGGTAGTTCCACAGGCTACTGATGTAAGACCGATCATAGCTGCTGCTGCAATCGAAGCTCCTTTTTTTAATATGATTTTATGATTTGTATTCATTATTATTCCTCCTGTTGAAAAGTAAATATTCTTTTCTCTGCATGAGATTATTTTTGTTAAATATAAGATGATTATTCGAATCTCTTACTGTGCTGTGACTTCAGTATGTTCTATTTCCCACGCTGCTCTTCTCTCTTTGTCATACTTTCTTGCATCCTGCATACCAATAGTAGTTTTCATGATAACAGGATCAAAGATCATATACAGTGAAGGCAGAACTAAAAGAACAACAACCATACTGATAAGTGCTCCTCTTGCCATCAGATTACAGAGTGAAGAGATAAGATCGATCGAAGATATCATTCCTACTCCGAATGTTGCTGAGAAGAAGCTAAGTGCACTTACTATTATCGACTTCATACTTGTGGAAAGAGCTATTCTGGTAGCTGCCGTTCTGGTATTACCTGCGTTTCTCTCTCTCAAGTATCTGGTAGTCATAAGTATCGCATAATCAACTGTTGATCCCAACTGTATGGTTCCGATTACAATTGAAGCAATAAACGGAATCGTTGTATGCGTATAATAAGGAATCGACATATTGATAAAGATTGCGAACTCGATGACTGCAACAAGTATAAATGGTAATGTTGCTGATTTTAAAACAAAGAATATGATCAGGAATACCAATATTATTGATACCCAGTTAACTATTGTAAAATCTCGGTTTGTTACGGTAACCAGATCCTTGGTTCCCGGTGCCTCACCTACTACCATTGAGTGCTTGTCATAGCTCTTTACTATCTTATTGACATTATCGATCTGTGTATTTACTTCGTCAGATGCGACCTTGTATTTTGATGTTACAAGGGTAAGTCTCCAATTTTTACTCTCCAGCTTTTCTTTTACTTCGCTTGGAATCATTGATTCCGGAATAGCCGGTCCAAATATGGAGCTGCCTCCGATAACTGAATCTACACCTTTAACTTTTTGAATCTTATCTACCATATTATTTGTTGCATTCGGTGACATTTTCGCATCGGTAAGAAGCATATAAACGGTATTAGAATCATAATTTTTGTCCAACTGTGTTGCTGCCTGTGAACTAGGCAGTGACTTGGGGAGTGTCCCAGCAAGATCATAATATACTTTTGTCTTGGACTGTCCAAAAAGTGCTATAGGAAGAAGTACTAGAAGTGCCAATCCAAATGCCCAATATCTCTTGGCAATTAATGCAGGCAGCTTTGTAAACTCATTCATAAGAGGCTTATGTCTAGTCTTCTCAATTGATTTATCAAATACCAGTATCATTGCAGGAAGTATTGTTATACAGCTTATTACTCCTAGGATAACTCCCTTGGCCATTACAATGCCGAGGTCAAGACCAATTGTAAAGCTCATAAAGCAGAGTGCTACGAAACCTGCAACCGTTGTGATCGATGATCCAAGCACTGACTGGAAGGTTGCTGCAATAGCCGCAGCCATAGCTTCATTATTATCCTCAGCAATCTCACGCTCTTCCTGATAACTGTGCCACAAGAAGATTGAGTAATCCAATGTGACACCTAACTGAAGCACCGCCGCAATTGATTGAGTAATAAACGATATCTGCCCCATTAAAACATTAGTACCCATGTTATAAACAATAGCTATACCAATACTTGCCAGGAAAAAGAATGGGATCAAATACGAATCCATTGTAAGTGATAGGACAATAACTGCCAGAAGAACTGCTACTCCTACATAAATAGGAGTCTCCTTTTCCGCCAAATCCTTAGTATCTGTAACAACTCCCGACATACCCGCCAGGAAGCATTTTTTATTTGCTATCTTTCTTATATTCTTGACCGCATTCATAGTACCTTCTTCTGAAGTAGTCTGGTCAAATATGATGAACATCATTGTGGTGTCACCCTTTTGGAACTTTTCCTTTAAATTATCCGGAACCATTTCCTTGGGAAGGGAAATATCAGCAATGCTGTTATACCATAGAACAGACTGAACATGATCTACTCCTTCAATCTGATTTTTTAGTGCAGCGACATCCTTATCCTTCATACCTTCTACTATAAACATAGAGTAGGCACCGGTTCCGAACTCGTCTACCAGGATATCCTGTCCCTTCATTGTCTCAATGTTCTTGGGTAGGTAGGTCAAAATATCATAATTGATTCTTGTCTTGAAGTATCCGATTGCAGATGGAATCATCAGGATAAATGCAATGATTAGAATCGGTATTCTAAACTTAACTACTCCTCTTGAAAATGCTTTCATAAACCATGTCTCCTTTTTTCGATTTCAGACTCTTTTTCTAAGCGTCCTCCAAAAATGACCAATATTCATTTTTAGTTCATGGTAGGTTATACTACAGAAGTGACTGTTGGTCAATACTGCTTTTTTTTAAAATATACATATAAGAAATTGTGTATTCGAAAAAAAAATGACCATTGTTCATTTTTATTTTTAGTGATATAATGTGCTTTGTTGAAAAGTCTGTTATTATTAAGTAAACATGATCACGATATGCTAAGAGATTAGGAGCGCCATGAGCAAGGTTCAGACAAATAAACAGCAAAAAAAAGATTCTCTTTTCAATACTGCGTTTACTCTTTTTACTGAAAAGGGACTCAATAAAACAACAATATCTGATATTGTTAATGACGCAGGCGTTGCAAAGGGAACTTTTTATTTATATTTTAAGGATAAGTACGATCTTCGTAATCTTCTGATTGCCAAAAAGGCAAGCGAGCTCTTTATGAGCGCTTATAATGATATGATTTTGGATCGTCCAAAATGTGATTTTGAGGATGGCCTCCTATATATAAGTGAACATATAATCAATGCTCTTGAGGCCAACAAGGCTCTATTGGCCTTTCTCCATAAGGATCTTAGCTGGGGTGTATTCAAAAAGGCATTTTCTGATACTCCCATTGCTGATGAGGAAAACTTCGCCGTATTTTATACCAAGATGTTAAATCTGTCACAGGTCAAATATAATGATCCTGAGATCATGCTCTTCCAGATCGTAGAGCTCCTAGG
>JAGOLM010000040.1:11878-14201 GCA_017994075.1 Lachnospiraceae bacterium | reverse complement strand
CTGATTACAGAAATAAAAATATGGATAAGGATCTTTTCTTTGATACGTCTGTTGCAGCATATATTTTAGATCCATTATCTAATGATTATCCCATGGATCAGGTGTTAAAAGATGAAAAGGGTATGATACTTCCATCCCAGGCAGAACTTCTAAAGAAGCAGTCTATGACGGATGTTATCACTCAGTATGAACTAACAGGGAATCTGCTGGATGAAGCATTTCTATTTGGTTGCATCCAGTCATATGTGCCATTTGAAGTTGAAAAGGAAATGACAGATAAGCTGGAAGATACAGGCATGTTAGAGCTGTATAAAAATATAGAGATTCCACTTATATTTACGCTATTTGATATGGAGATCTGTGGCATGACCATGGAGCGAGATGCGCTCAGGGCCTATGGCGAGGAACTTTCCAAAACAGAAAAGGAAATTGAACAAAGGATCTACGATGCCACAGGAGAAAAATTTAACATTAATTCTCCAAAACAGATGGGAATAATCCTTTTTGAAAAAATGGGACTTCAGGGTGGCAAAAAGACCAAAAGCGGATATTCTACTGCGGCTGATGTTCTTAAAAAGTTAGCGGCAGAGAATCCTGTGGTATCAGATATAATGACCTATAGGAAATATTCCAAGCTTATGTCTACCTATGTAGAGGGACTGGGCAAGGCCGTATCATCTGATAATAAGGTCCATTCCACATTTCAGCAAAAGGTTACAGCCACAGGCCGTATCAGCAGTACAGAACCTAATCTGCAGAATATTCCCATCAGGCTGGAGCTTGGACGTAAGATCAGAAAAGTATTTCACCCTGATGAGGGATATATATATCTGGATGCCGATTACTCACAGATCGAGCTTAGAGTTCTGGCGCATATGTCCGGAGATAAGAACCTGATAGAAGCATATAAGGAAGGAAAAGATATACATAGAAGCACGGCTTCTCTTGTATTCCATACTCCCTTTGATGAGGTAACTTCGCTTCAGAGAAGTAGAGCGAAGGCCGTTAACTTTGGAATAGTCTATGGAATAAGTGCTTTTGGATTATCAGAGGATCTGGGAATATCCAGAGGCGAAGCCAAGGATTATATCGAAGGATATTATGAAGCTTATCCGGATCTTAAAAAATATCTGGAGGGACTGGTGGATGAGGCTCGTAACAATGGATATGCAGTTACTCTTCTAGGTAGGAGGAGACCTCTTCCTGAGCTAAAGTCAAGCAACTTTATGCAGAGATCATTCGGCGAGCGTGTGGCCAAAAATTCACCCATTCAGGGAACTGCTGCGGATATAATAAAGATTGCCATGGTAAGAGTTCATGACAGGCTTAAAAGGGAGAATCTGGAGTCCAGACTGGTACTTCAGGTTCACGATGAACTACTGATAGAAACAAAAAATGAAGAATTGACAAAAGTAAGTGCCATTCTAAAAGAAGAAATGGAAAGCGCAGTTACATTATCAGTTCCTCTTGAGGTTGATGTTGAGACCGGTGAGACTTGGTACGATGCCAAATAATTGTTGTTATTTTTGTAATTGATACCGGAAATAAATAGGAGAGAATTATCTTAATGCACTTTATAGGAATCACGGGTGGCGTAGGAGCCGGCAAGTCAAAGATACTTCAGTATCTTAATGATAGATATGGGGCATATATAATTGAATCCGATAAGCTGGCAAAAAAACTAATGGAACCCGGAACAGAATTATATAACAGGGTTCGGGATGCCTTTTTTCAGTACAATGTTTATGATGAAAATGGTGATCTGATTAGAGAAAAAATGGCGGAGATGATTTTTAAAGATCCAGTCAAAATGGAACTTTTGAATTCTATTGTTCATCCTGCGGTTAAAAGAGAAATAAAAGATATTAGTGATAAGCTTCGGACAGATGGCAGGGAAAAATTATTAATAGTTGAAGCTGCTCTTTTGATAGAAGACAATTACGATGAAATCTGCGACGAACTTTGGTATATTTATGCAGGATGTAATACCAGAAGAGCTAGATTGGTATCTACCAGGGGATACTCGGACGATAAGATATCTGATATGATGAAAAAGCAAAATCCAGACCTTGAGTTTAGGAATAAATGCAAGAGATACATAGATAATAATGGCGATATCGAAACAGCATACAGTGATATCGATATTGCAGTCAATGAATTGGAATATCACGATTTCGGAGGAAACAAACGTGATTGAAGTGATCGAAAACGGAGGACAGAAAATGGAAGATAAGAGATACAATACTGAAAAAAGAGATGGAATAGTATTTGGTCTCGATATCGGTACCAGAAATGTCGTCGGAACTGTCGGATGTATGATCGA
>JAGOLM010000040.1:0-11778 GCA_017994075.1 Lachnospiraceae bacterium | reverse complement strand
CAGGCATATCTGGTTGATTTTGCTACGGCTGAACAGATCAAAATAGATTCTACGGAAAATGACGAAGTAATATTCAAGGATATTATGGGAATAGAACACACCATAAAATCAGAAGAAGTGTGGAAATTATTAGAAGAGACCAAGGAAAAAATCACAAATGCAGTTTCTGACAGGATCAAAGAACTAAATGGCGATAAGCCTGTAGCTGCGGCCTTTGTAGTCGGTGGTGGCGGAAAAGTCCATGGATTCACAACAGCTCTTTCTGAAAAGCTTGGGATAATGTCAGAGCGTGTAGCCCTAAGAGGCGAAGAATCTATGCATGATATTATTTTTGACGAAAAGGGAATCAAGAAAGATCCGCTTCTTGTTACACCTATCGGTATCTGCCTGAATTACTATGAGCAGAGGAATTCATTTATCATGATCCATTTCAATGGAGAGATGATGAAATTGTATGATAATGGCAAGCTTACTGTAATCGATGCAGCTCTTCAGGCAGGATATAAAACAGAGGAGCTTTTCCCGAGAAGGGGCAAAGAGATCACAGTTTCTGTTAATGGGATCAATAGAATGATAAGAGGCGAAGAAGGAGAATCTGCCAAAGTCATCATGGATGGTGAGAATGTGGGAATGAACACTCCGCTTAAGAAAAACTGTGATATTACGATCTCGCCATCAACTGTTGGAGTAGGTGCAACATGTCAAGTCAAGGATTTGGAAGAATATACGATCGATAATCTATATTTCATTGTTAATCAGAGGAGGATCGCTTGCCCGAAATTCGTAGAGGTCAATGGCGTATTAGAGTCACCGGATTATGAACTTCATGATGGAGACAGAGTAGAGAACAGAAATTATTATACAGTTGGCCAGTTGGCAAAATTTATGGATATACAGCTGGATCCAAATGGTGAGATCAATGTCAATAATAGAGCATCGAGCTTAGATACTCTGGTATATGAGAATTTTTCTGTGGACCTAGATACGATAAATTATGCCAGCATGGATGACAGCTATCTCACAGATGAAAATGATATAGATGATGACCGGGATGACAAGCCAGATAATAATGAATCATATGATGGCGATATAGATGACAATGATCCTGAGGATACATCAGATGCAGCTACAGAGAATCAAAATAGTGAAACTGCTATAGTAGAAAATAAAGCAGAAAATAAAGATGACAATAAGGGAATACCTATTCGTGTTTATATAAATGGCTCCCAGTATACTATTACCGGTAAGATTAAATATGTATTTGTAGATATTTTTAACGTTTTTCCATTTGATATCAATGAGTCAAATGGACGAGGGGTCTATACAACCATAAATGGTGAAAATTGTGGTTATGTACAGCCTATTCAGGATGGCGATAAAATAGAGATAGGCTGGAAGGATAAATAATGGAATTATTCAGTATAAGGTCCGGAAGTTCCGGAAACTGTATATGTGTCGGAAGTCAGGATCACCATGTACTAATAGATGCAGGCATAAGCGGTAAGAAGATCGAAGAAGGATTAAACAGATATGACCTTACATCAGGTGATATCGATGCAATACTTGTGACCCATGAGCACATAGACCATGTATTGGGATTGGGAGTTATGGCCCGTCGACATGGGGTTCCGGTCTATGCTACCAGGCTCACCATAGAAGCTATCAAGAATATGTCATCAACGGGAAATATTGATGAAGGCCTTTTTAGGACAGTTGAACCTGACAACGATTTTTCAATAGGAGATCTGGATATACATCCCATTCATATATCACATGATGCTGCAGATCCTGTGGCATATATCCTGGAAAATGATGGGAAAAAGGCCGGAGTCATAACTGACCTTGGAATATATAATGACTATATAATTGATAATCTTAAGGATTTGAACTGTCTGCTGATGGAAGCCAACCATGATATTCGTATGCTGGAGGCAGGTCCTTATCCATATAATCTTAAAATGAGAATTATGGGTGATAGGGGACATTTATCTAATGAATCTTCAGGACAATTATTGTCGGATATTTTAAATGATGATATGAAACATGTTTTTCTGGGACATCTAAGTGAAGAAAATAATTATGAAGCACTGGCACTGAAAACTGTTAATATGGAGGTGACTTTATCTGACAATGAATATAAGGGAAGTGATTTTCCCATTGAAATTGCTCCTAGATATCAAGAATCTTCCAAGATAGAATTTTAAGGAAAAACCAAGGGAAAAGGAAAAGAGAGGAAAAGAAAATGGAAGAGATGAAGGCAATTATTACCGTAGTTGGTAAGGACAGAGTTGGGATCATAGCAAAGGTATGTACTTACCTGTCTGATAATGGGATCAATGTACTTGATATATCACAGACTATTGTAAATGGATATTTTAATATGATGATGATCGTTGATTTTTCAGGAGTTGATAAACCTTTTATACAGTGTCAGAAGGAATTAAGCGAAGCTGGAGATACAATAGGCGTTGATATCAAGTGTCAGCTGTCTGAGATCTTTGAAAAGATGCATAGATTATAGATCCGGCAGGTAGATACTGATAATTGAATTCGTGATTTTCATTTTTGAAAGGGATTGTCGAGATGATTAATAGATTTGAGGTCTTAGAGACCAATGAGATGGTGGAGCATGAAAACCTTGATATTAGAACCATTACCATTGGGATCAGCCTTCTCGATTGTATGGATGCAGATATTGATGCCTGCTGTGCCAAAATATACCAGAAGATAACAGGACTTGCCGGTAATCTTGTATCGGTAGGAGAGGAAATAAGCTCTGAATATGGAATTCCAATAGTCAATAAGAGAATAAGTGTTACACCTATTGCCATTATTGGATCTGCGTGCTGCCATAGTTCATCTGATTTTGTTCAGATCGCCCAGACACTGGACAGAATAGCAGAAGAACTTGGGGTTAATTTTATCGGAGGATACTCAGCAATAGTTTCAAAAGGGATGACTCAGGCTGATGAATATTTGATCCGCTCTATACCTGAAGCACTTGCGACTACAAATTATATCTGTTCTTCTGTTAATGTGGGATCTACCAAAACCGGGATCAACATGGATGCTATCAGACTCTTGGGAGAAATAATTAAGGAAATAGCTCATCTGACAGCGGACAAGGATGGACTCGGATGTGCCAAGTTTGTAGCACTATGCAATGCACCAGACGATAATCCATTTATGGCAGGAGCTTTTCATGGAGTGACAGAGGCTGATGCAGTTATTAATGTAGGTATAAGCGGACCGGGTGTTGTAAAAACAGCACTTGAAAGTGTAAGAGGTGAGAGCTTCGAAGTCCTCTGCGAAACTATTAAAAAAACAGCATTTAAAATCACAAGAGTAGGACAGCTGGTTGCCAAAAAAGCTTCCGCTATGATGGATATTCCCTTTGGAATCATCGATCTGTCTCTTGCACCTACGCCTGCTATAGGCGACAGCGTCGCAGATATCCTGACAGAGATGGGTCTTGAATATGCGGGAGCACCGGGAACCACAGCAGCCCTTGCTATGCTTAATGATCAGGTGAAAAAGGGTGGTGTAATGGCATCATCTTATGTAGGCGGATTGAGCGGGGCTTTTATACCTGTCAGCGAGGATCAGGGAATGATAGACAGTGTAGAGGCAGGTGCCCTGACTATAGAAAAATTAGAGGCTATGACCTGTGTATGTTCTGTTGGACTTGATATGATAGCAATTCCGGGTGATACATCGGCAACTACGATTTCTGGAATAATTGCGGATGAGGCCGCCCTTGGAATGGTCAATCAAAAGACCACAGCAGCCAGACTTATTCCTGTTGAAGGAAAAACAGTAGGAGACAGCGTGGAATTCGGTGGACTGTTAGGGCGGGCACCGATAATGCCGGTTAATAGATTTTCTTGCGCTGACTTTATAAATAGAACAGGAAGAATCCCGGCACCTATCCATAGTTTTAAGAACTAAATCTTTATTTTTGCAAAAATTTAACTTAGATATATATATTATCTCAATGTAAAATATAAATAGAGGCTAAATGTGCAATATTATGTAATATTCAATTAATTATCTATATAAATGAAAAAAATTATGATATAATTTGCTGCAGATATTCATGATATCGAAACACTCGAACCACTTACAACAATGAAGATGCTTATCCTGAAATTCTTTACACTTTCAACGGATGTATCATCGCAAAAAGGAGGCCTATGTTGAAATTCAAGAAGATCCAGACCAAAATCCTTGTTACGCTATTACCTATAATCATTGCTGCCATGGCTACCCTGACTATCATATAAGGAATGCAGAGTTATAAACAGATTCAAGAACAATCCAGACAGACTATGCTGCAGACGCTTTCCAGTCAGGATGCTGAGATCGACAAAAAAATGAATTTGATCAAGGCTCAGACAGAGATGTTTGCCAGAAGTGTAGAAAGCACGTATAAGACAACCCCCATTGATGAATACATGAAGGTGGCATCTACTTCGATTTTTGATAATGATATGGTCCGTGGAATGGGAATCTGGTTTGCACCGAATGTTTATGATCCATCTAAGGAGTATATGGGTCCTTATTGCTATAAGGATGGAGACAAAGCAACAGTAACATATGAATACAGTAATGCCGATTATAATTATTTTAAACAAGATTACTATACCAAGACACAGAACACCAAAGATCCTATTATCATAAATCCATATTATGATGAAGCATCCAAGTCCATTATGAGTACATGCTCGATGGCTATGTATGATGGAGACAAATATATAGGATGCGTAACACTTGATATCAGTATTCAATCTATAAAAGATATGATAGGGAAAATAGTAGTTGGTAAAAAAGGCTCGGCAATCTTGTTAAGTACTTCGGGTGTATACATCGGTGGAGTAAGTAATGATAAGATAAACAAGGAAGCCAAGATTTCTGAGGATTCTAATAAGTCCCTTGTAGCAATTGGAAAAGAGATAATTGCGAATCCTAAGGGCGAATCCACATATACTACCTCTGGTGGCAACAAGATGTATGTATATTATAGCACCAGTGAAGATACAGGATGGCATCTGGCAATTCAGATCCCGGCATCAGAGCTTGATGCACCGGTTCAAGATCTTGTTAGAAATCTTATGATTGTTTCAATAATTGCACTATTGATCGTTGCACTATTTGTGGTCATTCTGATAAAGTTGCTGGCAAAAGAAATAGTTGGAGTCAAGGATTTTGCAACTGGTTTAGCAAAGGGCGATTTTACAACAGAACCTATTATGGTGAAGGGTGTTGATGAAATCGGTATAATGAGTGATTCCCTTAATCAGATGTATAATAGCAATAAAGATGTTATAACCAATATTTCAAACCATGCCGAGGAGATCAGTGATTCCAGTCAAAAGCTTGGAGTGACTGCTGAAAAGCTGGCTGAGGAGTTTGAAAATATCTCAGGATATATCAATAAGGTCAATGACGAGACCATGAACATGTCTGCGGCAACAGAAGAGGTCAATGCCAGCGCAGAAGAGGTCAATGCAACGGCTCAGGTATTGGCAGGAGAAGCCGGACAGAGTCTCCAGCAGTCCAAGCAGATTAAGGAAAGGGCCAAGAAGATCGGAGAAGAGTCTCAGGCAAGTTATGAATCTGCAAGTTCCCTTTCTCATGAATTTCAGAACAAACTTGCGATCAGTATCGAGAATGCCAAAGTTGTTTCAAGCATAGGAGAGTTAGCAGATGCTATTGCATCTATTGCAGATGAGATCAATCTTCTTTCTCTAAATGCTTCAATAGAGGCAGCAAGAGCAGGAGAACATGGTAAGGGATTTGCAGTTGTGGCTATGGAAATAGGTAAGTTGGCTACAGAGACTTCGTCTAGTGTTGAGAAGATTCAAGGTACTATAACTACAGTTCAAGCGGCCTTTAATGATCTAACAGATAATGCCAAGAGTATTCTTGAATTTATAGATGGAACAGTTACACCGGATTATGACAAGTTTGTCAAGATCGGGGAGCAGTATAGTGTAGATGCCCAGGCATTTTCAGATATTTCATCTAATATTTCTGAAATGACCGATAATATTCATAAGGTAATGAATGAAGTATCGATGGCTATTCAGAGTATAGCTCAATCCAGTCAGGAAACGGCTGATATGAGTGGCAATGTAATGGAATCTGTCAACAAAGTATCAGGAACAGTTACAGAAGTGCATCAGATGTCAGAAGTTCAGAATACAATAGCTGGTGGACTTGAAGAGGTTGTAAGTCATTTTAAACTGAAATAAGTGCTTATAAACATCGTATAGCGAAAACTAAATATAAAGAAATATTGGTAAGTAATGGAGGTCATCTTGCTATGCTTGATGGTCTCCATTATTCTGTGTAATAAATGAGCTAAATCTGATAATTGATATATAAAAAAGTCACATTTATTTATAAAAAGTATTGGCAATAATATCTATATAGTGTTATATAATACAAGGAATTTTTAAAGGCAAAATAAACAAGTCAACAGGAGGAAATGATGCAGAAAATTGGTTTTGACAATGAAAAGTACCTAAAGATCCAATCAGAACAGATAAGTAAGAGAATCAACGAGTTTGGCGGCAAATTGTATTTGGAATTTGGTGGCAAATTATTCGATGATTTTCATGCATCAAGAGTTCTTCCGGGATTTCAGCCGGATAGTAAGATCACAATGCTTAAAAAGCTTAAGGATCAGGCAGAGATCGTAATTGCAATAAATGCAGCAGACATTGAGAAAAATAAGGTGAGAGGCGATCTAGGAATCACTTATGATCTTGACCTTCTTCGCCTAGTAGATGCTTTTCGAGAAGAGGGATTATTCGTAGGTTCTGTTGTAATGACAAGATTTATGGACCAGCCTTCAGCAATTGTTTATGAGAAAAAGCTAAAGACACTTGGACTTCGTGTCTATCGTCATTATTCTATTGAGAATTATCCCTCGGATATTTCACTTATAGTTTCAGATGAGGGATTTGGCAAAAATGAATATATAGAGACATCTCGTCCGCTTGTTGTTGTCACAGCTCCGGGACCGGGAAGCGGTAAAATGGCCACATGTCTGTCACAGCTTTATCACGAGAATAAAAGAGGGATCAAGGCAGGATATGCTAAGTTTGAGACATTCCCTATCTGGAATCTTCCGCTGAATCATCCTGTCAATCTGGCATATGAAGCAGCAACGGCAGATCTCGATGATGTCAATATGATAGATCCGTTCCATCTGGATGCTTATGGAGTCACTACTGTTAATTATAATCGTGATATTGAAGTATTTCCGGTATTAAATGCCATGTTTGAGGAAATAGCAGGAGAATCACCATACAAATCACCTACAGATATGGGTGTCAATATGGCAGGAAAATGTATATTTGATGATAACGTTGTGAGGCATGAGGCCAATCAGGAAATAATCAGAAGATATTATCAGGCTGAGTGTGAATATCGTAAAGGTAATGCAGGGACAGGCCCGATCCGAAAAATCGAACTGTTAATGAAAAAAGCTGGAATCAGCATTGCAGATAGACCTGTAGTTTATGCTTCCAATATCAAGGCTGAACAGACCGGTGCTCCGGCTGCAGCAATGGCTATGCCGGACGGTAAGATCCTAACTGGTAAAACTAGCCCGCTTCTCGGTGCATCGTCAGCACTTCTTTTAAATGCTTTAAAGGAATTGGCTGGGATACCTGATGATGTGGACCTGATACCTGCTGATTTTATTGAACCTATTATGAAGATGAAGAGTGATTGCCTGGGTGATGATTCTTCGCTCCTCCACTTGAATGAGATCCTTACAGCCCTTGCTGTAACAGGAGTAAATCATTCAAATGCCGAAGAGGCCTTGCAGCATGTGACTGATTTAAAGGGACTTGAGGCACATTCTTCTGTAATTTTGTCTCAAGTGGATGAAATGGTGTTTAAGAAGCTTGGTATCAATATCACTTGCGAGCCCCATTACCAGAGCCAAAAGCTATATCATAAATAAAAGCATAAAAATGCAAAATAGCAAAAAAGCAAAAGCATAAAAACTTTAAAACTTTAAAACTTTAAAACAAAGAAACCATAGATACAAACTTAGCTCGAGTGATTTCTCGAAAATGTATCTATGGTTTCTTTATTTATTATTCATTTCATATTTTATAGGAAAACTTAGGATCAATCATCCTCTTCATCATCATCTGAAGTAGTGTAGACAGTTCTCTTACGAGCCATTTCATCATTTTCCAGGTATTCATCATATGTAGAGATCTTATCGATGATGCTTCCGTCAGAAAGAATCTCGATGATACGGTTAGCTGTAGTTTCTACGATCTCATGGTCACGAGAAGAGAAGATGATCACACCAGGGAATTTGATGATCCCCTTATTTAGAGCAGAGATACTCTCCATATCCAAATGATCTGTAGGTTCATCCATGATCAGAACATTGGAACCCTCGATCATCATACGGGACAGAAGTACACGGACCTTCTCACCACCGGATAAGACTTTCATTTTCTTGATTCCATCATCACCTGCAAATAGCATACGTCCCAGGAAACCACGGACATATGAAGCATCCTTGATCTCAGAGAACTGAGTCAGCCAATCAGCAATAGTCAGATCAGTATCGAAGATCTTGGTGTTATCCTTGGGAAAATATGACTGAGAAGTAGTGACACCCCATTTATACTCACCCTCATCCGGTTCCATCTCACCTGATAGGATCTGGAATAGAACAGATTTAGCAGTTTCATTACCGCCTACAAGAGCGATCTTATC
Organism: Lachnospiraceae bacterium; assembly: GCA_017994075.1. Lineage (GTDB taxonomy): Bacteria > Bacillota > Clostridia > Lachnospirales > Lachnospiraceae > Lachnocurva. The sequence continues at coordinate 3,024 of JAGOLM010000040.1, read as the reverse complement.
TTCACGGCCTACGATAAATGAAATATGATCGAGAACCTTTTCACCATCAATAGTCTTGGTCAGATCAGTGACAGTGAGAACTTCATTTCCGATTTCACGCTCAGGACGGAAGTCTATATAAGGGTACTTACGGCTTGAAGGTCTGATGTCCTCCAGCTGGATCTTCTCAAGAGCTTTTTTACGGGAAGTAGCCTGCTTGGATTTTGAAGCATTGGCAGAGAAACGTGAGATAAAATCTTTAAGTTCCTTGATCTGTTCTTCCTTCTTCTTATTTTCATCTTTATGCTGTTTCTGGATAAGAGTGGATGACTCAAACCAGAAGTCATAGTTACCAGCATATAGCTGAATCTTACCATAATCAAGATCAGCAATATTTGTACAAACCTTGTTAAGGAAGTATCTGTCATGAGATACAACAATGACTGTATTTTCAAAATTGATAAGGAATTCTTCCAACCATCCGATAGCGTCCAGGTCCAAATGGTTAGTAGGCTCGTCGAGAAGCAGGATATCGGGATTACCGAAAAGTGCTCTTGCCAACAGTACCTTGACCTTGACACCACCCTCAAGGGTACCCATTACATTCTGATGGAGACTAGTGTCAACGCCGAGACCGTTTAGAAGTGTCTCAGCACCACTTTCAGCATTCCATCCATCCATATCAGCAAATTCTTCTTCAAGCTTGGCGGCTTTGATTCCATCATCCTCTGAAAAATCTGGCTTGGCATAGATAGCATCTTTTTCTTTCATGATGTCATATAGACGCTGATTACCCATGATAACTGTATCGAGAACAGTTAATTCATCATATTTGAAATGATCCTGTTCGAGAACTGACAGACGCTGACCATTAGTGATTATTACCTCACCGCTGGTAGGCTCCAGATCACCGGAGAGAATCCTTAGAAAAGTTGACTTGCCGGCACCATTTGCACCGATTACGCCATAGCAGTTTCCCTCTGTAAATTTAGCATTAACATCTTCGAAAAGAGCTTTCTTATCGAAGCGAAGAGATACATTAGCAACTTGTAACATTTATTTCGTTACCTCCTGAATATTTCCTATTTATAAGTGCAATATACACACGATTGCCATTTTACTGGGTATTTCTATATTTTTCAATAGTAAAACTGTACAGTTTTTAATGTTTTTTGAGTTGGAAACGGTTTCATTGTAAAAGAATTTGTGAGATGTTTTGCAAAATGAACATGAATTTGGGCGTTTTCTATTGCATTTTGCTATATGAAAAACTAAACTTGAAACTGTGCATTTGTAAAGGTATAGGGTTATTTTACATATGCAATCAGATTTGCATACTGTGCAATATTTTATATTTTATTTATATTTAGGAGGGAAAACATGAAGAGAAAAATGAAAACCATGGATGGAAACCATGCAGCAGCACATGCTTCTTATGCATTTACTGATGTAGCAGCTATCTATCCTATCACCCCTTCATCAGTTATGGCTGAGGCCACAGATGAATGGGCTACGGCAGGGAGAAAGAACCTTTTCAATCAGACTGTTCAGGTAACAGAGATGCAGTCAGAGGCTGGAGCATCAGGAACAGTACATGGTTCACTTGCAGCTGGAGCATTTACAACAACTTATACAGCATCACAGGGACTTCTCCTGATGATCCCGAATCTTTACAAGATAGCTGGTGAGGGACTTCCAGGAGTATTTGATGTATCAGCTCGTTGCGTAGCTACACATGCATTGAATATTTTTGGTGATCATTCAGATGTATATGCTTGTCGTCAGACAGGTTCTGCAATGCTTTGCGAATCATCAGTTCAGGAAGTAATGGATCTTACACCTGTTGCACATCTTGCAGCACTTGAGGGTCATACACCTTTTATCAACTTCTTTGATGGATTCCGTACATCACATGAGATCCAGAAGGTAGAGACATGGGATTATGAAGATCTTCGCGACATGGTTGATTGGGACGCAGTTAAGGAATATCGTAAGAATTCACTTAATCCTAACCATCCTCGTCAGATGGGTTCTTCACAGAACGGAGATCTTTTCTTCCAGACAAGAGAGTCATGTAATCAGCGTTACGCTGCAATCCCTGGAATCGTTCAGGATTACATGGACAAGGTTAATGCCAAGATTGGAACAGATTATAAGCTTTTCAATTATTACGGCGCAGCTGATGCTGAGCATGTGATCATTGCTATGGGTTCTGTAAATGAGACAATCACAGAGACTATCGATTATCTTGCAGCTAAGGGTGCTAAGATCGGACTTGTAAAAGTAAGACTGTATCGTCCGTTCTGCAGTGAAGCACTTATCAATGTTATTCCTGAGACTGTAAAACAGATCTCTGTACTTGATCGTACTAAAGAGCCTGGTGCTGAGGGCGAACCTCTGTATCTTGATGTTGTTAATGCGCTTAAGGGTACAAAATTTGACGCAGTTAAGATTTTTGGTGGTCGTTACGGACTTGGATCCAAGGATACAACTCCTGGTCAGATCGTTTCTGTATACAACAATCATGATAAACATGAATTCACGATCGGTATCATTGATGATGTAACACATCTTTCACTTGATGTAAAAGAGAATCCTGTTACTACACCTGAGGGAACCACAAACTGTAAGTTCTGGGGACTTGGTGCTGATGGTACAGTAGGTGCCAACAAGAACTCTATTAAGATCATTGGTGATAACACAGACATGTATGCTCAGGCATATTTTGACTATGATTCCAAAAAATCAGGTGGTGTTACAATTTCTCACCTTCGTTTTGGTCATACACCGATCCGTTCTACATACTTGATCTCACAGGCTAACTTTGTAGCTTGTCATTGTACAGCTTATATCTATAAGTACAATATGGTTCAGGACCTTGTACCAGGTGGTACATTCCTTCTTAACTGCCCTTGGACAGTTGAAGAACTTGATGAGAAACTTCCTGGACAGGTTAATAAATATATTGTTGATAATAACATCAATCTTTATATCATTGATGGTGTTAAATTCGGTAAGGAAATCGGACTTGAAAAGAGAATTAAA
>JAGOLM010000089.1 GCA_017994075.1 Lachnospiraceae bacterium | reverse complement strand
CCGTTGAGACTGGAGCTGAGGTATATGTACCCCTTTTCGTTGTCACAGGCGACAGGATCAAGATCGATACAAGAACAGGTGAATATCTGTCTCGTGCGTAATTGATTAAATTATTAGTCATAATATCTAATATATTTGCGAGAGGCTTTGGCCTCTCGTTTTTTTGTGCAACCGGTTCGCCTAATAAAAGTTTTACAAAATGCATAGCATGGCTCACAGCAAATCATTTCTTGCTTATTGTCTGACAAAATATTAAGATTGTATTAAATCTAGTGTGAAATTATAGATATCGATGGATTTAAAAAATTTAATGATGAGTTCGGGCATACGATTAAATGTTACGATAAGTGTCGGATGTTGTCATGGTAGATGTCGAAATGATCAGGATATGAGGCACATGATGAATAAAGCAGATAAGCTTCTGTATAGTGTTAAAAATAATGGCAAAAATGGTCTAAAGATCCAGATGGAGGATAATTGACATGCCTAAGAGAAATACGACTAAAACTTCTTACTCTTATATTGTAGAGGCAAAAAATCTGGAGGTACTTTTAGATGACCTGGAGGCTCTGAAAAAAGAGAATCCCAGTATTAAAAATGCGCTTTCCAATGTTGGCGCTGGAATATTTGGAAAAACAAAATGGGAAAAGGTAAAAGATGAAGAAAAACGAACGGAATATTTAGGCAGATTCAAAGATTTTTTCCCTACGAAACCCAGAGAATTCATTAATGCAGCATTATTTACGTTTTCGCTTTTAAAAGATGAACCTGAGGATGTGTCTATTTTAGATAAGATCAACCTCAAGGCGATGATATCAGACTGCAAGAAATTAATGGCTGATGAAAATTATTTTTCAAATATAAGTAAGTGGTCCAGAGCTGTAGCCGAGAGATTATAAGGGATAGACACTGACCTGATAATCAAGGATGATGCCAAGGTGAACCTATACAAAAAGGTTATTGAGAGTGCCTGTGTATCAGGAGATGAGCTGGCGATGTATGTCAGAAGCTATGCGGCATATGGTGGCAACGAGATATACCCTTGTGATTGGAAACTGTCTGAAAAGTACCTTCTAACGTTGCTGGAGGGGGTTGAAACCACTGATGAAGAAAAGGGATTTATATCTAATAGTCTAGGTTATATATATTATTATGGACGAAATAATAGTGGAGTTCCGGATTTTGACAAGGCCCTTAGATATTACACTATAGGTGCCGGATGTGGTGTGACGGAATCAGTATATAAGCTTGGGGATATGAGCCTGAATGGATTGGGAATACCTAAAAATATCTATGGGGCATTTATACAGTATTCAAGAGTCTTTAACGATTCTAGAATTGCATTTCTAAATGGAGACATGAACTGCAAACTGGCAGATGCATCTCTTAGAATGGGTGGCTTGTGTGAAAACGGGCTGTATTTAAAAAAAGATTATGATATGGCATATTACTTTTATTCGATTGCAGATTATGCCATTAAAAATAGAATGAAAGTTATGGACTTTTACGGTGATGAAACGGTAAAGAGTAATATTGATAGGTCCATGGAGAGGATCCGTACTAAAATAAGCGACGATGATCCGGATATGAAGGTGTACCGCGCTCCTTTTCCTGAACATATAGTTATGCTGTTAGAAGGTGGCGAGACAATAGAGGTTCAGTGGGAAGATCTGAAGGACAGCGTGAAGCTTACGGCTCACCGTATAAGTGGACCTGATCAGCAGAAGCCGCCTATGCTCCTGATAGTTCATGCCAATGCTCATTATTGCAAGATGGTGGATACCGTTGTAGAGTACGCATCCAGTATCAGAGCCTTTAGAATAAAAGGGAATCTGAAGTCCTTTAGAGCGAACACTATTAACATCAATAAAAACACAGGGAAGTTTGATTTCTACTATAATGGTGAACTTACAGCATGTATAGATGCCGGGAGTTTCATTTATAGGATGAGGGAATAGATATATGATCAAAGATTAAAAGTAAAATGCCTGTTCATCGATATTATCCGGTGACAGGCATTCTTGCACTAACTAAACTGATATGAGCATAACCTATAAAATCAATTCAATAAAGTGATTATTCAATAAAATTCATTCAATAGAAGTTATTCAATATTTTCAATAGAAGTTACGGTGTAATCTTTGGACTCTACAGCTGTCTTCAGGACATCATCAGACACATCTGTGGTGAGTGTTACCACAGCAGTTCCTGCTTCATGACTTACTTCGGCTGATTCTACACCTTCAATTGCTGTGAGAGCACCTTTTACACTGGCCTCACAATGATTGCACATCATTCCCTGAATATTGATTGTTTTTGTTGTTTTTGTCATTTTTGTTACCTCCTGTTTTGTATATTTGCTTAGATCTATCTTACACATGTTGGAACATGTAATAGTGGATGGGATTGGGGCCACATTACTTCCGCGGGTATCTTTTCTGGTAGTAATACTATTGTTTGTATTTCCCTTATATGAAGGAGAACTGCCATTAGTATTTTTCCCATAAACTTTAAATAGATTTAGCCTGAGAGCATTTAAGCATACAGTTACGGAAGAGAGACTCATAGCGATAGCTCCCACCACCGGCTTCATCTCAAAGCTCCATCCGAACATTACCTGATACAGACCAATGGCCAGAGGAATACAGATTATATTATAGAAAAATGCCCAGAACAGGTTCTCATGAATATTCTTAATAGTCTCTCTGCTTAATCTGATAGCTCCAGGAACATCGCGTAAGCGGCTCTTAACCAGCACTACATCAGCAGCATCAATAGCTATATCGGTGCCGGCGCCGATGGCGATTCCTACATCAGCCCTTACCAGTGCCGGAGCATCATTTATGCCATCTCCGACCATGGCTACCCGTCCTTGTTTTTGCAGGTCTCTAATAATAGATTCTTTATCACCGGGGAGAACGTCAGATATAACAGCATCGACTCTTACTTTGGAAGCTACATAATCTGCGGTACGCTTATTATCGCCTGTTAGCATAACGACCTTGATCCCGAGATGATGTAGCTCTTTTATTGCATCATGACTATCATCTCTTATGGTATCGGATACTGCAATGATACCTATTAATCTATCGCCTTCGGCAAAAAAGAGTGGTGTTTTGCCTTGAGAGGAGAGATTGTCGGATAACGCTCTGGCAACATCAGAAACAAAGGCTCGACTCTCGATAAATCTTAGATTGCCACCGCATATGCCGTGGGAAGTATCAGGATTATCAGATACATTGATAGGTACATCTATGTTTCCTGTTAGCCCGTTTCCTGGAAGAACATTAAAATCAGAAATATCTAATGGTGCTATATTGTTTTCATCTGCATATTTATTGATTGCTTTAGCCAGCGGATGTTCACTTTTCTTTTCAAGAGAATAGGAATATTGAAGTAATTTTTGCTTAGCAATATTGTATTCAGTAGGTTCATTGTCTTCGCTTTGTTTATGATTGCTATTATAAGTATCGAAATATCCTGCAGGAATTATGTCTGTGACCTGTGGAGTGCCATTAGTAACAGTCCCTGTTTTGTCTAAAGCCACGATATTGACTCTGCCTGTATTCTCGAGAGAAGAAGCGGTTTTATATAATATTCCATTTTTGGCAGCGAGACCATTTCCGACCATGATCGCCACTGGAGTTGCCAGCCCGAGAGCGCAGGGACATGCAATGACAAGGACTGAAACAGCCCGTTGAAAGGCAGCTGAAAAATCCATACCTGCAATCATCCAACCAACAAGAGTACAAAGGGATATTATTATTACAATTGGAACAAATATTCCAGAGACTTTGTCTGCTATTCTGGCAAGAGGTGCCTTGGTAGCCGATGCTTCCTCTACCATTTTGATTATCTGTGATAAGGTTGTATCCTCACCGACTCTGGTGGCTCGACATGAGATGTATCCAGATTGATTGATGGTTGCAGAGGACACTTCGTCCCCTGGAACCTTATCTACCGGGATACTTTCTCCAGTGAGGGAAGATTCGTCGATAGCGGTGTTGCCTGATGTTATGATACCATCCACGGGTATATTTTCTCCAGGCTTTACTATAAATACATCTCCGGGGCGAACCTCTTGTATATCTACAACAGTTTCTACTCCATCACGTATGAGTACAGCTGTTTTAGGAGCTAGACTTAAAAGCCCCTTAAGTGCATCGGTGGTCCTGCCTTTTGAATAGGATTCAAGGGTCTTACCAATTGTGATAAGGGTAGGTATCATTGCAGCAGCTTCAAAATACAAATATTTCATGGACATCTGGCTGGCAGTTGAATAGTAACCATTAGACATTGCATCAGACATTACAAGAAGAGAAACCAGACTATATAGAAATGAAGCTCCGGAGCCCATTGCAACTAGGGTATCCATATTTGAACTTCTATGTATGAATCCTCGAACACCATTTATAAAGAAATTTTTATTGATAATTAAAATGGTTAAGGACAAAAGCATTTCTATTATAC
>JAGOLM010000088.1 GCA_017994075.1 Lachnospiraceae bacterium | reverse complement strand
TATGATATCGATGGGATAATGTCGACTTATATCATGGTTTCTGCCATCAGGCGCGTAGGCGGGAACTGTGACTTTGATATTCCGCACAGAGTACGGGATGGTTATGGCCTGAATAAAAGATTGGTCACTGATGCCAACGAGGCCGGGATTGATCTGATAATCACATGTGATAATGGAATCGCTGCATTAGAAGCTATCCGTACCGGAAAAGATATGGGTATGACAATGATAGTGACGGATCATCATATTGTTCCATACTGCGAAGAAAATGGTGAGAAACAGGAAGTGTTGCCACCTGCAGACGCTATCGTCAATCCCCACAGAGACGGAGACCAGTACTTATTTAAGAGAATCTGTGGCGCGGTTGTGGCCTGGAAAACAGTTGCTATTCTGTATGAACTGTTTGGCCTTGAAAAAGAGGCAGAGGAAGAATTTCTCGAGAATGCTGCATTTGCTACAATCGGTGATGTAATGCCTCTTCTAGGAGAGAACCGTTCCATTGTGAAACTTGGAATTGCCAGGCTAAGAAGCACTGATAATATAGGAATGATGGCGCTTATGAGGGCTGCAGATATAGAACCTGAGTCTATAACATCATTTACTATAGGATTCGTACTGGGACCTATGTTTAATGCCAGCGGAAGATTAAAGGATGCCAAGCTTGGAGTAGATCTACTGCTATCAGAGGATCAAAATGAAGCAGAACAGATAGCCAATGAATTATATCAATTGAATGTGGACAGAAAGGAACAGACAGTAGATGGCACAGAAAAGGCCCTTAAACTGGCAGAAGAGTATGATTCTGACCGGGTACTGGTTCTCTTTCTACAGGAGGTCAATGAAAGCGTAGCCGGAATCATAGCAGGTAGAGTAAGGGAAAATACTGGCAAACCTTCTATTGTTTTGGTTCAGGGCGAGGAATGCGTGAAGGGATCTGGACGATCGATCCCTGCCTATTCTATGTATCATGAACTCCATAAATGTGAAGATCTGCTACAAAAATATGGCGGTCATCCTATGGCAGCAGGCATGTCTCTTCATAATGAGGACGTAGACAGCCTGAGAGAGATGCTGAACAGAAACTGTACGCTTACAGAAGAGGATCTGACTGAGAAAGTGTATTTGGATTGTGATATGCCTATTTCTTACATTTCGCAGAAACTGATACATGAAATTGAGAACCTAGAACCTTTTGGAAATGAAAATGACAAACCTCTTTTTGCGGAGAGGAATATTCCGATAAGGAGGATTAAACAGATCGGAAAAGAAGGACAATTCCTAAAATTTGAACTGAAGATTTCTGGAAGTGATAGGTCTATGGATGGATTGATGTTCAGAGATTGTGATGTATTTAAGGAAAAGTTTCAGGAAAAGTACTCGGAAGGATTATATAGGGAACTATTGATGGGTAGACCGAGCCGTGATGTTTGCATTACGATATCATATTACCCATCACTCAATGTATTTCGCGGAGAGACCTCTATTCAGGTAATGATACAGGATGTTATCTTTTAGTATCTTTTCTGTGAACTATTTGTTATATGGGTTGAAAACCCAAATGGAATTAATTAGAATTACATGGTGAGTGCAAAATGGCACAAAAATCAAAGCTGAAAAGAGGATTCTATTGTTTAATAAGAATAAGAAAATTACAGATGAGCTAAATAAGAAAATTCTCGAATATTCAGATGCCACAGAAATACTTGAAAAACAGGCATCAAAAATTAAGGAAAATATATCTTCCCTCAAAAGTCAATACGATGATCGTATGGATGAGATGCATGACATGGAAGTGTCACTTCAGGAAAAGGGAACGGTTGCTCCGGATATAGATCACTCTACAGGAATATTAAAGAGAGGACTATCCCTTCTGATAGAGAAGGATAAAAGCTCTAAAGATAATAATGAAACAGAGCAGTTACATTGGGAACAGAGCATTGATAAGATAAATGAGCTGACAGAGATCAGAGATAATTATTCAACAGCACTTGAGGATGTTAAAAACCCTATGAGGTCTGTGGATAAAACAGCAGTTGAATGCAGCGAGATTATCAAGGAAATGTCAGCTCTGTCACAGAATATGAGTGTTGCGGCACTTAACAGTGCTATAGAGGCCGGACATCTAGGCGATGTAGGAACACGATATGTAGAAACAGCAGAGAAACTAAGAGTCCTGTCAGAAGAATATAAGAATCATGCTGACGAAGCGGATGATAAGATCAATTCGATGATGGAGCTGTTTAACAGAGCAGGTGATTCTGTTCTAAGGCTGGTGGAGATCTCTAAAAAAGAAGATGCAGAGATTAAAAAGATTACCCAGTTTCTAGAAAATAATCTAGAGGAATGTAAGCATTATAATGGTATGGAAGAGATGCTGTCAGCCGATAGTCTAAAGACGGAGATGGATACACTCGAAGAGCTAATGGCTACTGACAGAGAAAATAGAAATATGCTTTTTGATAAGCTACAGTTTTTATTTTCCGATGCGGAAAAGAGCCAGGAAGAGTGGAACGATCTATCAGGTGGAGCCGATGCTATTAATAAGACTGTTAAGGATATGAAATAATATTGCAGAGAATTAATCGGACATCGATATAAGAGGGGGATTATATGGCAGTAAGAGAAGAATATACATTTATATCCAAGGATGATGCTAAATCAACTATACATGCAGTTAAGTGGACTCCCGATGACAATAATATCAAGGCGATTCTTCAGATCTGTCATGGTATGCAGGAATACATTCTAAGATACGAAGGATTTGCGACATTCATGGCTGATCATGGTTTCGCCGTAATAGGACATGATCATATAGGACATGGCACCACAGTTACTGATGAGAGCGAGCTTGGTATCATGCATACCAACTCACCGGCAGATGTTATGATAGAGGATATTTTCTCCAATTTTAAACTAATGAGAGAACAGTACCCTGATCTTCCATTTTTTATATTAGGTCATTCAATGGGATCATATCTGCTTAGAATGCTTTTATCTAAAAAGTCATCTGAGCTTAAGGGTTTATCCGGAGCCATAATTATGGGTACCGGAACAGAGAAGAACGTAACTATCAGGATGGGACGAATGATCGTTAATCTTATAGCGACATTCAAAGGATGGAATTACAAGTCCAGATTTGTTGCAAATCTTATGTTCAGCTCACCTTATAAATATTATGACGTTACCGGAAAAGAACCGGAGAGAAGCTGGCTCTCCAAGAACGTTGAGAATGTAAAGAAGTATTATAAGGATCCGTTGGATAACTATATGTTTTCCCTTAACGGCTACAGAGTTCTATTATCGGCTACACTGTATGATAATCAGATGAACAACATTAACAAGATCAACAAGGATCTTCCTATTATATTCGTATCAGGAGATAAGGATCCTGTTGGTAATCTGGGACTTGGCGTCAATGAAGCATATAGAAAGTTCGAAGATGCCGGTATTCGTGATGTATCTATCAAGCTGTATCACGGTGATAGACATGAGATTTTAAATGAGCTCGATCGAGAGACAGTATATGAAGATCTGTTGAACTGGATACAGGCAAGAATGAAATAGTTACTTATATGTATATAAAAAAAGATCCGTTGACATGTGTTTATTGTAATAATAAAAATATGTCAACGGATTTTATTTTTTTATTTTGTGGATAAAAATTGAATATAAAAGCCTTGTATTCCCTAATATTTGATAATAGTTCCTTATCAGAAATAAGCTCTCGGTCAGATTCGCTTCATAAGGATCGCACGTAGCCTGACAAAAATAGAAGATGACTCATATCTGTCCTCGATAGTACGCCTGTTTTTCTCACTAAAGCCCACCAGGATATCATGATTTGCTTCACTTAGGTAATCAATTACACCATCGATATCTGATTTGATATTTTTAGGACAGCGAATATAGATGTATTTGTCAGCAGTTATATAAAGTGTATAAGAAATCTTTAGGGTCTTCCAAAGTATCTTATGAAGAGTGGAATATTTGTATACCCACTGGATCTTGCTGATAGGAACAACAGCTACGCCGTATTTGGAATTTTCTATGAAATAATGTTGAGTAATATACATATCCTCGGTGGCAAGCTGAGGCAAAGTAGAAAGTTCTTCCTCGGCCTCTTCCAGGATCTCTTTTGGATTGCCATAGGCAATCAACCTCCTGATAGGATGGGAGAGAACAGGAAAAGCTATAGCGAAAAGAGAATACAGAATATCAAGCAGTGCTATTATAGTCGATATGATGATACCCCACTTTAGTAATACGCTGGTGATACCATTTGCGTCAGGTTCGCTAAGTACATAGGGGGAGAATACTTCACTGATCCCGGCCTCATTTAGAGACATATCTCTTGATAGATTTGTATAAAGTGTTTGAAGAGAAACAGAATTCTTAATTATCTTGCCGGTAAAGTGTATTTTATCAATATGAGGAATGCCCATATCGCAGGAATTAGGAGATAAAATTATAATGAGACACTTGCCGTTTTGCATAGTATAAT
>JAGOLM010000007.1:12326-38933 GCA_017994075.1 Lachnospiraceae bacterium | reverse complement strand
GATCATATCGCTTCTTAATACTTTTCTTTTCCTTGTACATAAAACCATCAGCAATTTTCATAACATCATGAAAGTAATCATTAGAATGATGAAGTGCAAAGCCAAAGCTGAAAGACAACATTCTTTTTTCCCCATCTTCTAGCACATATGGTCTAGCCTTTAGATTTTCCCTTAACTTCTTGATCGCTATTTCTATTTCCTCGGATTCCATATCAAAAAGAACGCCTAGGAATTCATCCCCACCTATTCTGAAAAAAACATTTCTTCCCGGAAATGCGTTGGTAAGTTCAGCTGCCATGGCCTTAAGCATAGTATCTCCACTTGCATGACCATGATTATCGTTAATTCCCTTAAGATCATTCATATCAAGCATTCCTATGTAGAATTCCTGATCATAATGCTTTCTCATGTATTCCTGAAGATAACATCTATTATACAGACCTGTAAGATTGTCCGTTACAGACAAGCGCATAATCTCCCTATGCATGGAATGATTAATCAGAATTGCTTCAATATCTGCCTTGATAAGATCAAGAAGTTCCTCATCAACTTCTGAAAAAGCATTTTTCTCTATCGAATCAAAACATAGAATTGCAAAGAGCTCTCCATTTACATGTATGGGCGTAGCCAAAGTAGACTTTAATGAAAATCCTCTTTCGTCAGCAAAACGGTCTCTATTGTAAAATGTATAATACTTTTCAAGATTGTTTATCATTATAGAATGGTCAAATCGTCCCTTGGTTTCCAGTCCTATAAATGTTTTATCCTTCTCGATATACATCTGATATACAGAATCTGAGTATCCTCGTTTCGCCACCACATGAGCCAGTCCATTGTCGATTTTCATAAGAGAACACATATCTGAATATTCTACTGCTTTGCTGCAACTATCTAATATAAAATCATATATATCATGATCTGTCTCTATCCTGTCAATTTTTGATGACATATCAAACATTATTTTTCTAGCTTTTGAGATTCGTGATATCTCCTGAAGCTCTGTCTGATTTTCTGACGGAACAGCTTGAATCAGCCATCCATCATCATCATCTTCTTCATCATCAAAAAAGATATGTCTGGCATACAGTTTATAAAATTGTTCTAGTCCATCCTTGACTAGTTCTATCGGCCAGTCCAAAACTACATCTTTCCCCCATGGAAATAAAATCAATGCTTCCACTGTAAGATGTAAGGCTTCCGCCTGTTCATTGAGAAACATGACCTTATTTTTATGTAGCAAAAATACAGGTGTTGCTGATATTTTGCCAAATTGCAGGATCTGTTCCCTTGTGATCTTCTCCATATAAATCCACCCTGTTTTATTTATATTTTAGCACCCTTAAACTTTTAATCGTCAAACCAATATATCATAAAAAAACGACTCGAGATCATCGTCATCATCTTTATGATGGCGTGGGTCCAAAGTCACGAAATCACTACCCGGCGGCAGTTTAATGGTTTGAATCTATGTCCCGGTTCTCTTTTTATTTACAATATTCTAAAAATAGCACTAAAATGTGTTCCAATTCATAATACTACATTTTTTTGCTTTTTCAATACAAATATAGGTGAAAATAACATCAAAAAAGCACCGGATCAATTCATTTAGAATTGATTTCGGTGCTTTTTGGGAGTTCCTTATATATTTTGCCATGCAAACATGGCTAACATATATTCTCTTCTCTTAAATCATTACATATTGCTAAGTTCAACAGCTGTTTCTGCAGCAAGTTTTGCGTTGTTATATACAAGCTGGATGTTTGAATCAAGTGAATCACCGCCAGTGATATCCTTAACCTTGGCAAGAAGGAATGGAGTTGTCTCTTTACCATGGATATGATTAGCTTTAGCTTCTTCGATCGCTTCATTAATTGCCTTATTGATAACTTCAGAATCCATTGAGTACTCTTCAGGAATAGGGTTTGTAACCAGAAGACCGCCCTTCATTCCAAGATCATGCTTAGCCTTGATAGTAGCTGCTAATTCCTTAGGAGAATCAACTCTATAATCAACCTTTAATCCACTCTTTCTGGTATAGAATGCAGGAAGCTCTTCTGTCTGATATCCAAGAACTGTTACACCCTTGGTCTCAAGATATTCAAGTGTAAGCGGCAGATCAAGAATTGCTTTTGCGCCTGCGCATACTACTGTTACAGGTGTCTGAGAAAGTTCATCAAGATCAGCTGAGATATCAAATGTCTGCTGAGCTCCTCTATGCACTCCACCAACTCCGCCTGTTGCGAAGATCTTGATCCCTGCCATAGCAGCAATGATCATTGTTGTAGCTACTGTAGATGCACCATCCATTTTTCTGGCTACGATAACCGGGATATCTCTTCTAGATACCTTGGTTACTTCGAGTCCTTTTTTACCAAGGTACTCGATCTCATCCTTGGACAGTCCTGCCTTCAGTCTACCATTAATGATAGCTGTTGTTGCAGGGATTGCTCCGTTATCGCGAATGATCTTTTCAACATTAAGTGCTGTTTCAACGTTCTGAGGATAAGGCATACCATGTGAGATGATTGTTGACTCAAGAGCAACAACAGGCTTACCTGCTTTGATTGCCTCTGCTACCTCAGGTGCTACGTCAAGATACTGATTAAGATTCTGTTCCATTTGTTTTTCCTCCATATTGCTGACTATTTTTTATTCTAAATTTTAGATTATTATTTAATCTTTGAGCCTTTTCAGTCCTGCTCTTTTTCTTGCTACTTCAAATGTAAGATCAGGATTATTGGTCTTTTCTGATTCTATCGTCTCACTAGAGCATGCCATTCCAAATACAACACTGTCTCTTAAGTTATAACCTGCAGTGATAGCCGTTGCTACTCCAGCGATAAGTGCATCTCCAGCACCTGTTGTGTTTATTGGATTATTCTCAAGTGCAGGTATAAGGCCTTTTCCGTTTCTATCAGCGTAATATGCGCCATCCTTACTAAGAGTAATAATTACCTTCTTTGCTCCCTTTTTCATCAAAATATTGGAAGCTCTTGCAAGGGATCTCTCGCTGTTTGGATTCACACTGACTCCTGAAAGTGCCTCTGCCTCTATAATATTTGGCGTTATGCAGTATATACCCTTCAGACAATCCTGAAATTTCATGGCCTTAGTTGTCGAAACTGTTTCTGCGAAAACCTTGACCTTGGCATTTTTCACAATATACTCAATGGTTTCCTGTGGAATATTGGCATCCACAATAACTGCCTCTGAATGATTGATTATTCCCATTCTTGTTTCCATGAATTCGGGAGTCATATCGTCATAGATCTTCATGTCTGCAATTGCCAACTGCATATCTCCTGTTTCGTCTGCTACATACAGATAAACTGAAGTACTGTTAGTGTTCTTAAAGAGACTATCATGAATGTCTATACCATTCTCATTGCAGTTTTCCTTGATCTGTTTTGCATACGGATCGTCTCCAAGAGCTGATATTAATTTTACGCTTTTGCCAAGCAATGCTAGGTCATGTGCAATATTTCGTCCTACTCCTCCGGGTGTCATATTGACTGTTCCGGGATTAGAATCTCTGGCCACAAGAGTCTCAAACGGTGTTCCTCCAATGTCCATGTTGACACCGCCTACCACAGTGATATATTCCTGTTTGCTGATAACATAACCTCTTCCCAGCACTACTCCCTTTTTCATCATATTGGAAATATGTACTGCCACTGAGGCGCGGTTGATGCCAATCTTTTTTGCAAGTTCCTCTTGAGTGATCATTGGATCTTCCGCAAGTAACTTATAGATCTCTTGCTCTTTCCCAGTCATAGGATCCCCCTTTCATGTTCTGTTCCAGTAATTAGTTTCCTTTATATATTTCATCTCTTATGTCGGTTCTTTACATATATAAGTCCGTCTTTATGAAAGTAAGTTTACGACTATTATTTCGTCCTGTCAATATATATTCAGAAAAAAAAAATAGTTTTCCTTCCTAAAAATGTATTGAAAGGTATAAAAAAACAGGAGCCAATGAATTACCTTGACTCCTGACTATTTAATATCTAATAAAAGGAAAAATTACTTTTCTGACTCGTCCTCGACAACTCTTATATGCAGTTCTTCGAGCTGTGCATCTGTTACATGGCCTGGTGCATCCATCATAACATCTTGAGCATTTTTATTCATAGGGAATGGAATTATCTCACGGATAGATTCCTCTCCCGCTAACAGCATAACCATTCTGTCTACTCCGGGAGCGATTCCTGCGTGAGGAGGTGCTCCATAGCAAAATGCATTATACATAGCCGGGAACTTGGCCTTAACATCGTCCTCGCCTAGGCGAACCATCTCAAATGCCTTGACCATGATCTCAGGATCATGATTTCTAACTGCTCCAGATGATAATTCAACTCCGTTACATACCAGATCATACTGATCTGCCATGATTGAAAGTGGATCTATCTCTCCTCTTTCAGCCGAGCGAAGCGTATCCAATCCTCCCTTAGGCATAGAGAACGGATTATGGCAGAATTCAAGATCTCCTGATTCTTCTCCGATCTCGTACATCGGGAAATCAACGATCCAGCAGAATGCATACTGTTCCTTGTCCATATGTGAGGGAACCTTGGCTCCAAATGTCTTGATGATGACTCCTGCTGTCTTCTGGGCCTGGTTCTTGGTTCCTGCTGACAGGAGAACAAGGGTATCTGGCTTCAAGCCAAAAGCTTTTATCACTTGATCCTTGATAGGCTGGATAAACTTGGCAATTCCGCCGACGATTTCTCCATTTTCATCTACTCTGAACCAATAGCCCGGGTTGCCTGCCTGAACTGCTACTTCTTCAAGAGTCTTATCAATGACCTTTCTGCTCTCATGGAAATCAGAAACTGCTACTGCCTTGATAACATTATTATCAAAAGGTCCGAATCCGATTTTCCCGAGAAGCTCTGTAACATCCTGTGACACAAGATCGATCCTAAGATCCGGCTTGTCAGTTCCATATTTTTCAAGAGACTCCAGATAAGGTATTCTGACAAATGGAGCAACTGATGCTCTGTCATAAGTACCAAACTTTGCAAAAATAGGAGGTAGAACATCCTCTAATATTTCAAAAACATCTTCCTGAGATGCAAATGCCATTTCCATATCCAGCTGATAGAACTCACCGGGAGATCTGTCTCCTCTAGCATCCTCATCTCTAAAGCAAGGAGCTATCTGGAAATATCGGTCTATTCCTGATACCATCAGAAGCTGTTTAAACTGCTGAGGTGCCTGAGGAAGTGCATAGAACTTGCCAGGATGTTTTCTGGCAGGTACCAGGTAATCTCTGGCTCCCTCAGGTGATGATGCTGTGAGGATAGGCGTAGTTATTTCCATGAATCCATGCTCTGTCATAGACTGACGAAGTGCAGCTACGACCTGAGATCTAAGAATAATGTTCTTCTTGACATCAGGATTACGAAGATCCAAATATCTGTATTTAAGCCTCGTAAGCTCATCTGCCTCACGACTATGATTGATCTCGAAGGGAAGTTCATTATAACGGCACTTGCCGAGAACTTCTACTTCCTCCGGAACTATTTCTATCTCTCCGGTAGGAAGCTTGTCATTCTTTGAGCTTCTCTCTCGAACTGTTCCTGTAACTGCAATTGTAGATTCCTTGGTAATAGACTTGAATGTTTTTACCAATTCCTCTGTGTTTGCTGTAATCTGTGTAGTTCCATAAAAATCACGAACTACTATAAATGCGAGGTTGCTTCCAACCTCTCTCATATTTTCCAGCCATCCGGCCAGACGAACATGCTTTCCTGCATCAGTGATACGAAGTTCACCGCATGTATGAGTTCTAGACTGCATAATAATCTGCCTTTCTTATTTTTATTCTGTGTTTTTACACACCGTAATGTTATAACACAAAAATGATAAAATTAGAAGTAATATATCTATTTTGGCTATCTGTCAAGCATCTAATGTCAGTTCTTTTTCATTATTTTTTGATGTGATAGACACCTGGTATAAAAAAAGTGTATTATTTTACAGAGGTGAAAACATGACAGATGCAATTATAGTTTCTGGTGGTTCGGGAAGTACCCAGCTACTGAAGCATTTTTTAGATTCATATAATAATGATTTGATACTGATAGCCGCCGATCGTGGTCTATCATACCTGACTGATATTGGCGTTATCCCTGATTATATCGTCGGGGATTTTGATTCTGCAGGCGAAGAGCTATTAAAATATGCTATGAAGTTAGAATCAGATGGTGTATCAAAGCTTACCAGGTTAAATCCCATAAAGGATGACACCGATACTGAATCAGCCCTTAATATCGCATTTCGGGAATGTGATGGTGATATCTATATTTTATTTGGAACCGGCAACAGATTAGATCATGTGATCTCCAATATCCAGATCCTAAAGCAGGGACTCATTCATAATCGTAATGTTTATCTGATTGATTCCAACAATAAGATCAGGGTCATTGATCCCAGACATCCTATTACCATTGAGAAATCAAAGCAATATGGCGATTTTATATCTGTTTTCCCCTTATCAGGAACAGTAACCGGATTGAATTTGGATGGATTCTGCTATCCTCTTAAGAATGCAGTTCTAGAATCAGGCATTTCTCTTGGACAGAGTAATGAAATCTCTTCTGATCATGGCTCGATTTCTGTTTCATCTGGAGAATTAATTGTTGTGGAGTCCCGGGATTAAAAAATTTTGTTTTATCTGATCAGACAAATTAAAAACAGGATGTAAAAAATAAATTTATTTTTTACATCCTGTTTTTTATATATTATCTTTTATATTGTTTATTACATACGTTCTACAAATGCATTGACGTTTTCTTCTATATCTCCGTCAAACACCGCGCTTCCGGCTACTATGATATTAGCACCTGCATCTATGATCTCTGAAACATTAGATAGCTTGATCCCGCCATCCACTTCAACATCTGTTTTAAGGTGTTTCTCATTTATCAAACAAGTAAGGTCTGCCAATTTCTCAAAAGTATATGGGATGAAGCTCTGTCCACCATATCCTGGATTAACGCTCATGATCAGGACCATGTCCAGTTCCGGCAATATATATCTAAGAGCCTCTACTGATGTGGCAGGATTAAGTGCAACTCCGGCCATAACATTCTGTTCCTTGATCATATTGATCACACGATCTAGATGAGTACATGCTTCAGCATGAACAGTTATGATATCAGCTCCCGCATCCGCAAATGATTTTATCATTGTCTCTGGATTTTCCACCATGAGGTGAACATCTAAGACCTTATCCGTAACATTTCTAACGGCCTTCAGCACGTCAGCGCCAACTGTGATGGGTGGTACAAAATGTCCGTCCATTACATCAAAATGAATATACTCAGCGCCTGCCTCATCAGCAATTTTTACATCTCTTGCAAGATTGCCGAAGTCTGCGGATAAAATAGATGGAGCCAAACACAACATGTTGTTATCCCCCTTGTTAGTATTATTTTTCATTAACTTCCTTACCCTATATAAAAATTCCCTATAATATGTCAATTATTATAAATTAATGATCTATGTTACAAAACTACCATTTACGTCGGTTTTTAATCTCTTGATAAAATGTCACATAGTCATCATATCTGGACTTATTGATCTCCCCCGCCTCCAGTGCATCCTTAACCACACAATCAGGCTCATTGATATGGGAGCAACCTGTAAAACGGCATTTTCCAAAATACTTCTTGATCTCAGGAAAATACAACTCCAGATCTTCTTTTTCAATATTTGGAATATCGCAGGCCCCGAATCCAGGGGTATCCAATATAAATGTATCATCTCCAAGAGATAAAAGTTCACTATGTCTGGTAGTGTTTTTTCCACGCTTTATCTTTTCGCTGATGACACCGGTCTCCATTGCATCTCTTCCGAGGAGAAGATTGATAAGACTGGACTTGCCAACACCGGAAGGTCCTGCAAGCGTAGTCACACGTCCCTTTAGTGTATCTCTGACTGCATCTATTCCGATTCTATCCTGAACACTGGTAATCAGAAATTTATAACCACACCCCTGATATATATTCCGAAACTCATCATTATGTAGCAGATCTTCCTTATTCATACAGATAACTGCAGGAATATCAGAAGATTCCATGGAAATCAAAAATCTATTTAACAAATGGATATCCGGTGCAGGTTCTGTGGATGCAAATACAACAAGTGCCTGATCCACGTTAGCTACTTCCGGTCTGGTTAAGCAACTATGCCTAGGCAACAGTTTAATAATATTGCCCTTTTCAACCTGATTTTCCAGCACTTCGAATTCAACTAGGTCGCCCACAAGGGGTTTTTCAGACCTGTTTCTTAAAATTCCCCTTACCTTACATTCATATGTAATGCCCTCTGATTCTACATAGTAAAACCCGGCTATTCCCTTGATGATTCTGCCCTGCATCAACTCTCCCGTTTGTAATGATTATCTGTTATTCAATATGTACGATTTATGGTGTACCGACAGGTGCTGCTGCAGTGAATTTGTATATCGTGTAATTAACTGCAGTTCCCTTAGCAACCGATCCTGTATCCTGAGTTGCAATTGTTCCATCCTTGGTCTGATCCGCAGTAGTTGTTGTAGATGTAGCAGTTCCAAGCTTAAGTCCCGCACCTTCAAGTGTTGATTTAGCAGAGCTCTCTGTCATTCCTGTAATTGTAGGAATTGTCACCTTGCTAGATCCAGTAGATACTGTTATTGAAACTGTACTACTCGGCTTAACATAAGAACCTGCTTCTGTAGCCTGACTGATAACCTTGCCGGCCTCAAACTCATCGCTGGCAGCTGTCTGGATATCTGCACTCAGTCCTGCTGCTGCTAATGTGGAAATTGCTGTATTCTGATCCAGTCCCTTAACTGATGGAACC
The DNA here is from genome assembly GCA_017994075.1 of Lachnospiraceae bacterium. GTDB lineage: Bacteria > Bacillota > Clostridia > Lachnospirales > Lachnospiraceae > Lachnocurva. The sequence goes on along the minus strand of JAGOLM010000007.1, from coordinate 30,083 downwards.
TGAACCTGATCCTGTCCCTGACTTACAATGATCTTGACTGTTGATCCGTCAGCAACCTCTGAATTAGCCTTCGGTGTCTGATCTATTACCTTACCCTGCTCAACAGAATCACTATGCGTATACTCTACTGATGATTTAAGTCCTGCCTTATCCAATTCATTTTTGGCCTCGACCTCTGACAAACCACCGACCTTAGGAACTGTAATCGTATCTTCAATCTTGGATGCTCCACCTGACATTGCAACCTTGACCGTAGTTCCCTTAACAACTTTTCTTCCAGCCTTGACGCTCTGAGTCGCTATTGTATTCTTGTCATACTTATTGCTTGCTACTGTTCCGTCCTTGACTGACAGCTTGAGTCCAAGCTTCGCCAGCTTCGCCTCAGCCTGATCCTTGGACATACCCAGCAAGCTGGGGACTTCGATATTGCCAGCTTCCTTTTCAGTCTTGGTAGCTTCCTTATTGCTCTTAGAAGCTTTGGAACCATTCATCCATCCGAAATAATTAGCTATAAGAAACAGAAATAATAGAGCAATGATAGCTGCTGCTGCAATTACCATAATGGTAACTGCTTTTTCCATTTTAGGATTCAGCTTACTGTCATCCTCTGTGTCATCGTCCTCTTCGCCTGTATAATCCGACATATCAGGATCACTGTTTTCTCTGATTTTATCCAGGTCATCCTGAGTGATGATCTTTGTCTTATCGTTATCGTTTGTATCAGGAATAACTACAAAGTCCTCATTAGGAGTTACAAGCGCCTTTTTTAGATCGATAAGAAGTTCATCGACATCGGCATAACGTCTCTCCGGGCTCTTCATTGTAGCCCTGATGATGATCCTCTCCAGGCTGATAGGAATGTCACTTACTAACTGGCTAGGTGCCGTCATCTCGCCCTGAAGATGCTTAAGTGCAACGGCAACAGCAGTGTCTCCGTCGAATGGAACACGGCCTGTGGCCATTTCATACATAACGATACCTAGACTATATATATCGCTCTGTGCAGTTACATAACCATTTCTGGCCTGCTCAGGAGAAATATAATGAACAGAACCCATAACGTCCGCACTTACAGTATTACCTGATGCAGCACGAGCGATTCCAAAATCTGTTACTTTTACTTTACCCTCTTTGGAAATTATAATATTCTGGGGTTTAATGTCTCTGTGGATTATCTTGTTATTATGTGCAGCCTCGATACCACGACCCACCTGAATTGCAATAGAAATGACTTCCTTATAATTCAAATGACCTTTTTTCTCTATATAGGTCTTTAATGTAATTCCATCCACATATTCCATGATTATGAAATATAGACCATCTTCACTACCTACATCATAGATATTGACAATATTGGGATGCTCAAGCTTCGCAGCATTAGATGCTTCCGAGCGAAACTTCGTGACAAAGTTGTCATCCTCGGCAAATTCCGATTTCAGTACCTTGATCGCTACATCTCTCTGCAGTACCTGATCTACGGCACGATACACATCAGACATTCCGCCTGTTCCTATTTTTTCAATTACTTCATATCTATCCGCTAAAAATGAGCCTGTTTCTAACATTTTTCTACCTCATGGTCTAATCTATATTTCAGGTTCAACAATAACTACTGTAATGTTATCATTTCCACCATTATCATCTGCCATTTTGACGAGATACATTGCCTGTTCCTCTATCGGAGCATCAGATCTAAGTACTCTCTGTATCTCTTCATCGGACACCATATTAGTAAGTCCGTCCGAGCATAAAATTATTCTGTCTGAGCTATCTAGCTCAACATCGAAGAAATCTATTTCTATCTTCTTTTCGGCACCAACCGCTCTTGTAATATAGTGCCTCTTAGGATGGTTCTTGGCCTCTGTTTCAGTGACCTTACCATACCTGACCAATTCATCGACAAAAGAGTGATCCTTGGTGATCTGTTGTAATCCGTTAACAGCAGAAACATATAGTCTACTGTCTCCCACATTGGAAACTATCATATGGGAATCTTTTAAAAAGGCTGAAACAAATGTAGTTCCCATACCTTTCTTTTCCTCGGACTCCAAGGCTTCTGTGTAAATTGTCAAGTTCGCATATTCAATTGCTTCTTTTAATGCTTTTATGGGTTCTTTTCCTGAACTCATTTCCAGCATACCTCTTATCAGAGATGATGCTGTCTTGGAAGCATATTGTCCTGCCTTCTCACCACCCATTCCGTCTGCGACGAAAAAGAAATTTGGTAAGGCTCCGATCGGTTCAGCCGACGCAAAACAAACATCCTGGTTTTGCTGCCTGATGATTCCCCGGTCTGTAATCGAGAAAAATTTCATTAATAAGTCCCTTCACATGCTGAAAAAACAGCCTGCCTTCGTTTCTGTCTATTAAACTACAGATTCGTTAGCAATTATACTAAAAAAATATAATTAGAGCAAATTACTGCTTTTTTTCATACGAAGCTGCCCACAAGCCCCGTCAATATCAGAGCCCAGCTCACGTCTGATTGTAGCATTAAGTCCGTGGTCTTCAAGCTTTTTTTGAAAAGCATACACATCCTTTTTATCAGGACGTATAAAAGATCTCTCTCTTACTGGATTCACAGGTATAAGATTAATAAGACAATTCATATTTCTCAAAAGTCTGTATAATCCCTCGGCATCTTCGGCACTATCATTTTCACCATGGATAAGGCTATATTCAAATGTTACTCTTCTGCCTGTAGCTTTGGCATAATGTCTCATAGCCATAACCGTTTCTTCGATATCATAAGCATTGGCAACAGGCATAAGCTCTTTTCTCTTCTCCTGTGTCGTGGCATGAAGTGAAAGTGCCAGTGTTATGGCAAGTTTCCTGTCTGCCAGCTCATTGATCTTTGGGATAATACCTGAGGTAGATACCGTGATATTCCTCTGGCTGATATTCAATCCATTCTCATCAGTGATCAATTCAATAAATTTAATCAGATTATCAAAATTATCCAGAGGCTCCCCGGTTCCCATAATTACCACATTGGATACCCTTTCACCGGTTTCTCTTTGAATTGTGTAGATCTGGTCTAGCATCTCGCCGACAGTAAGTGATCTTACCAGTCCGCCTATTGTAGAAGCACAAAATACACAGCCCATCCTGCATCCCACCTGAGATGATATGCAAACAGAATTACCATGTTTGTATCTCATCAGAACAGCCTCTATCATATTGCCGTCCTGGAGTTTAAACAGATATTTTCTGGTTCCGTCTATCTCTGATATCTGTAGTTCTTCCTGTTCCAGTGAATATAAGGGAGCTTCGATGGCAAGCCTGCTTCTAATGGAAGCCGGGATATTGCCCATTTCCTCATAATCTTTTATCAGGTTTACGTGGATCCATCTATACACCTGACTGGCACGAAACTTCTTTTCTCCAAGAGATTCCATGTATTCCGTGAGTTCACTTAGGTTCATTCCTCTAATGTCTGTTACCATATATTTCCTTAATCTTCTGATTGATCTTCTCTTCGGAAAAGCGATATGTAGAATCCATCGCTTTCATACTCGAAGGGTAATATCTGTTTATCATATTCTACTTTGTAATACGGATATTTATTTATTATATAATCCCTGTTGTCCTGATTCTCACCTTTATTAATGGTACATGTGGAATAAACCAGTATTCCGCCGGGCTTGGTATACTCTGCTGATGCATCGATTATCTGTCTCTGCAATTTCTGCAGTTCTTTTAAATCATCCGGTCTGACTCTATATCGCATATCCGATTTTCTTCCGATGACACCAAGACCAGAACAAGGCAGATCACAGATGACAACATCATACTTGCCCTTGTCATCTTCGCCTGTTATCGTAGCATCCTTGACCTGAACATCTACATTTTCATAACCTGCTTTTTTAACATTATTTATGATAAGCTCTGCCTTTTTCTCATCCCTGTCACGAGATACGACATTGCCCGAGTCTCCTGTCAGTTCTGCGGCTATAAGAGACTTGCCTCCAGGAGCTGCGCACACATCGAGAACCTTCATTCCCGGCTTGATTCCCGCCAGAAATACCGGGAGCATAGAGCTTAGATCCTGAATGTAAAAATATCCTTCATTAAAGCTCTTAAGAGATGAAAGTGAATCTATGCCTGAGATCCTATATACCGGTGGATGAATATTTTCAGGCCATGGATAATCTACTTCCGTAACAGTCAATCCTTCTGACTGAAGCATATTTAAAATTTCCTCTTTCGAGCCTTTTTTCAGATTCAATCTGACAGTCAGATGTGATAGTTTGGAAAAAGCCTCTAATGTCCTATGGGTATCATCCTCTCCAATGTCAGATATAAACAGATCTATTATCCACTGTGGCATAGAATATCTGATCTCGTCAGTATCAGGAATAAGATCATCCTGCTGCCTGATATAATTTCTCAGAACTCCATTTATAAATCCCTTGAATCCAGGATATCCATGCTTACCAGCCAGTTTTACAGACTCATTGACTGCAGCATGATCCTTGACACTATCCATAAAATGAATCTGATATATACCCATTCTCAGTATGGTCCTGACTTCCTTTTTCATTTTTCTCACCGGAGTCTTGGATATTTTATTCAGATAAAAATCAATCTCAGGGAGTTTCTCTACAGTTCCCTTCACGATTCTCATCAGAAAGTGTCTGTCGCTTTCTTCTAAATAATCATACTTTAATAATGTGCCATCCATGACTTCATTTAAAAATGAGCCTTCTTCAAGCACCATATACAGGCATTTATACGCTATCTCTCTTGTATTTGTCATTTAAATCTTTCGCTTTTTAGCTTATTATTTTATCGTTTTTATGCTTTGCTTTATATATCAGTCGCTTCTTCTGTTAGCCAGCAATAGTAATCTGAGAAGCTGCAAAATAGCGCTGAGTGCACTGGCTACATAGGTAAGCGCTGCAGCACCAAGAACTTTTCTCACACCTTTAAGCTCGCTGTCTTCTAACACTGAATTGTTTTCCAGAATAGCAAGTGCTCTATGAGAAGCATTAAACTCCACGGGAAGAGTCACGATCTGGAAAAGTACTGCCAGCGAGAAAAGAACCACACCGGCCATAATTATGTAATAGCTCATACTGCTGTTAAAAATAAGACCGATCAAAATAAGAGGCCATGCCAGTTTTGAACTAAAATTCACTGCCGGAACCATGGCTCCTCTGATATCAAGAGGGGCATAATTGACCTGATCCTGAACCGCATGTCCACATTCATGAGCTGCCACACCAATAGCGGCAACACTCTGAGAATTGTAAACTGAATCTGAGAGTCTAAGCACCTTATCTCTTGGATCATAGTGATCTGTCAGATTACCTGCTATATGCTCGACCCTTACATCATAAATACCATTGATCTGAAGTATCTTCTCTGCAACCTCTCGTCCGGTCATGCCTGACACACTTCTGACCTTACTGTACCTTTTAAATGTGCTGTTTACATTAAGTGATGCTATCGCACATATAATTACTCCTATTATTACCAGTATATATGTAGGATCAAAATAATATCCATAATATCCCATAACATACCTCTTTCTATAATTTTACCTTATTATCATTCTCTGGAAAAAACATCCCCTACCTGGAGCTTGTGTCCTCTTAAGAATTCAGAAACATCCATTCTCTTCTTACCAGCGGCCTGTAGTTCTTTTACCGATAGGTAGCCGCTTCCTGTCTTGACCAGAAGTTCGTCTTTGGATACCTTGGATATAGTTCCTAGTACTGCGGTCTTATCTATCTCAATACTGGCCTCTGTAGCTGAGATTGCCTCACCCTTCCAGATTTTTATCATAATGCCTTTATACATAGTATATGCACTTGGCCAGGGATTCAGTCCCCTTATATGATTAACGATCCTCTCTGCATCCCATGAGAAATCAATATTGCCATATTCCTTTTTTATCATTCCTACATGAGTCACCAGTTTCTCATCCTGTTTAACCGGATGAAGCTCACCCTTTTCTGCTGCCTCAAGAGTAACTGTGATGAGATCTCCACCTGCCAGTGACATTTTTTCAAAAAGCGTTCCGCCTGTATCTTCCTGAGAAATAGGAACCTCTTTTTGCATAAGTATATCCCCATCATCGAGTCCTACACCCATCTGCATCGTGGTGATACCTGTTATCTTATCACCATTCAAAATCGACCACTGAATAGGCGCTGCGCCTCTATACTTGGGTAAGAGTGACGCATGGATATTGATGCACCCCAGACGAGGCATATCCAATATTTCTTTGGACAATATCTGACCATAGGCAGCTACAACCGCTACATCAGCCTGGTATTTCTGCAATTCCTCCACAACCTCAGGACGTTTGATCTTCTCAGGTTGAAAAACAGTCTTGCCATGAGACAAGGCCCATTCTTTTACCGGTGATGCTACAAGTTCTGCTTTTCTTCCCTTAGGGCGATCCGGCTGTGTAACTACAAGAACTATATCATGTCCTGCTCTATCGATAGCGTCAATAACCGGGACAGCGAAGTCCGGTGTTCCCATAAAAATCACTCTCATAAATATTATCCCTCAAAATCATCTTCAAAATCATCCTCAAGATCACTATCTCCGCCTACTTCGAAGAGTTCTCCCTCAACCTTTTCGACATATAGATGACCATCTAGATGATCAAGTTCGTGACATATTGCTCTGGTGAAAAAATCCTCAGCTTCGATTTCAATATTCTTCATATCTCTATCCTGAAATTTAACTTTAATATGCTGTGGACGTGTAACTATTCCAGCCTTGTCCGGTATGCTTAAGCATCCTTCCTGTCCTGTCTGTTCACCATCAGATTCTGTGATCTCAGGATTAACCATAATGACAGGGCCCTCTCCAACATCGACCACAACTATTCTTCTTAGTACGCCTACCTGTGGTGCAGCCAGTCCGACTCCACTGTTTTCATACATAGTGTCAAGCATATCGTCAATAAGGATCTGAAGTCTGTCTTTCATTTCTGTCACAGGATGTGCCACCTTATTCAGTATAGGGTCTCCCTCAATTCTAATATTTCTAAGTGCCATTTTTTCCTCTCTTCCATTTATATCTATTTATTTTATTCCTATTTATTCCTATCCTACAACGGGTCGTAATCAAACCATATAGTAACTCCCGAGAGCGTCCTGTTTTCACGGAGTTCTCTGGATATCATCTTTTTTGCCTTGATTAGTTTATCATAATCTTTGTTTTTTATATATATTGTCTTTTTATATACATCATTAACCTTTGCCGGAAAATCATCCTCCGGCCCCAGTACCGAGCTTTCTACATCATCATTTTGCGGAAGTTTTTCTCTCAGGTATCCTGCCAGATGATCACAAGCTATATTTAGATCCTTGATGTCTTTTTCCTCCAACAATATCTTAAGCATATGACCAAATGGCGGGTAACTACCTAATCTTCTAAAAAGAACTTCATTTTTGTAAAATTCCTCATAATCTTGGGCTGCTGATGCTAAAATGCTGTAATTATCAGTCTGGTATGTCTGGATCAAAACCGTTCCCGGAGTCTCTCCACGTCCTGCTCTTCCGGCAGCCTGAACCAGTAGATCAAAGGTTCTCTCTCCCGCTCTGAAATCAGAAATATTTAGAGACATATCTGCGGCCAATATTCCCATAAGGGTAACCTCCGGAAAATCATGTCCCTTGACGATCATCTGAGTTCCGATCAAAATATCCGCTTCATTGCTTGAAAAGGATGCCAGTATCTTCTCGTGACCTTCCTTACCTTTAGTGGTATCGGCATCCATCCTCAGGATCCTCGCCTCCGGAAAAATCTTATGAACTGATTCTTCCACCTGTTCTGTTCCTGCTCTCATTGTTCCTATATATTTAGAATGACATTCAGGGCATTCCACCGGTCTCGGCATTTTATGACCACAGTAGTGACAGTGAAGCATTCCATCCCTGTGAAGTGTCATTGATACATCGCAGTGAGGACATTTTATTACTGTTCCACAAGCTCTGCAGGATACAGAACCCATCATCCCTCTTCTGTTTAGGAAAAGCATGATCTGTTGGCCTTTTTCTAGTCTGTCGGCCATTAGTTCTCTTAATCTCCTACTGATAACAGATCGATTTCCGGATTTTAATTCTTCTCGTAGATCAATGATCTCCGCTTTTGGGAGATTCCTGTCCTCCACTCTCCTCGTAAGCGTCAATAGGCCGTATTCATTAATCTTGGCCTTTTGAAATGTCTCTACCGATGGAGTGGCACTTCCAAGTATCACCGGGCAATCACAGAGTCTTCCTCTTTCAACAGCTACAGGTACTGCGTGATACCTAGGAGCAGTCTCACTTTTATAGGATGTTTCGTGCTCTTCATCAACGATTATAATACCAAGATTTGAAAAAGGTGTGAACAGTGCTGATCTGGGTCCTACTATGATCTTGCAACTTCCGTTCTTGACCCTTTCTATCTGATCTGACCTCTCACCCTCGCTCATTCTGGAATTGATAATAGATACCAGTTCACCAAATCTGTGATAGAAACGCATAACTGTCTGATATGTAAGGGAGATCTCAGGTATCAGCATAATAGCTTCCTTACCTGCTGACAGAGTATCCTCTATAAGTTCCATATATACTTCTGTTTTGCCACTTCCGGTAACTCCATATAATAAATATGGTCTGTTGATACCCCTTTCAATGTCTTCCCGTACGGTTTCAACACATCTCTTTTGCTCAGCATTTAGCTCAAAATCTTTTTTGCCTTCGGCCTCATCTAAATTTTTATTGTTGATTGGATTTCTGAATTCCCTATAAGAATCTACTCTGACAATACCGGACTTTTCAAGTGCCCTGATATTATCAGATGTTATATGTAGCTTACAGGTAATGATGTCCCAGGGGATCTCAGGTTCTGCCATTAGCTCCTTGATAAGTCTCTCTTTTGATACGGAATATTTCTTTTTTGATCTGAGATTAGATAAGAAATTGGCTGTTTCATCACTTGAAGCTCTTAGTGAAACCATTTTCTTTTCCTTGGGTGATGTTTTCTTTCGAAGTGGAAGCACAGTTTTAAGTGCCTGATTCATGGTAGATCCAAAGTGCTCACTTAAAAAGTAAGAAAGCGCTACCAACTCCCTTTCTGATTTTTCCTGAGAATAGAGTATACCCTTTATCGGTTTGATTCGATTCGGATCTAACTTCGGTTCCTCGGAGATCTCGACAACTACGCCGTTTATCTCCCTTTTTCCGTTGCCAAAGGGCACAATGACACGAATCCCGACAGTAACTTCTGGCTGAAGTTCCTCCGGGATCATGTACTGAAAAGTGTGATTTAATTTTTCTAATGTGATATCAACTATTATATCTGCATATTTCATATGTTAATTATCTTCTATTGGGTGCATAATTGCAAATCGTAATATTGTCAGCATATGCAGAAATTGCAGAATAGATTTATTAAAAGCATATCCAGACACCAGTTAGAGCTCCCACCATTATAAGGTCTGCCATAGCTCTGTCCTCTTGTCTCATACCAATTATTTTGTGGTCCCATGCCCATTCCCATATCTATCTGTCTCTGAAGCTGTCTAAACTGGAAATTACCAGGTTCCATAGCTACAGCCTGATTGATATAGTTCTTTGCTGAATCGCTTTCGCCTCTTCCCATGGCACAAACTGCTGACAGATAGTACCAAGTTCCGTTTCTCATTCCGGTATCTATACTGCTAAGGGCATTTTCTGCTTCTCTATAGTACCCTGAACGTATGTAGTTCGCTGCTGCTCTTAACTCAACATCTACAGCACTATCACCTTCCGGTGCTCCAGATGCTCTATTTGAATATGAATATCCATACCCATTGGACTTATTCTGTCGCTGGTTCATTATGATGTTATATGCTTCCTGAACCTGCTTGAACTTTTCTTCGGCCTGAGCCTTGTTTGGATTATTAATATTGGCATCCGGATGATATTTTCTGCTCAGCATCCTGTATGCTTTTTTTATGTCATCATCTGTTGCATCATAAGTGACGCCAAGAATTCGGTATGGGTCCATTCAGTAGTACTCCTGATTGTTTTCTATTTATATTTTTTGCCAACACTGGCTATCTGTAATAGTATAGCACTGCTTGTCAGTATTGATCATTTTATTGTATTACTGCTTTTCAGGCTTAGCTGCCTTACTCTTTTTCTTCTTCTTGCAGTCTACCTTTTTTGCCTGACAGATATCATACTTCATCCAAACTCCTGAATAAAGTATATTCCTTATCAAATCAGAATTTTTTAATATAGGCATATGTTCAAAACGCGAAGTACACTCTGCCATCTGAGTCGTCAGTAGCTGTCTCATATATGTCTCAAAACATTTACAATCCTTATCACGTATATCCTTCAGCGGATTGAAATTATTTTTTTTGATATCATCATCCAGATCACAAAAAGCATCCATAATATAAACGAACTTGCCCAGATAATATCCCATCTGCCTGAGATCATCCTTCCACACATCATTTTCGTCGTAGACGAAAATCTCTCCAAGCATATGTCCACAGTAATCAGAGATGATCGACAGATTCTCTTCCTTTCTGTGCTCTGCTTCATCGATGAGCTTGAGCGCTTCCTCTACGGCCTTGGTCTGACGGGGATATTGCGTCCTGATCCTGTCAATGGAAGGTAAGATATAATCTGCCAGTTTCTTATGATTCTTCTTGCCTTCGTCAAAATAATCATCCATAAGATTATAATAACTAAGCAAAATATCCATGTCTGCACAGTATGTAGTGATCTCGCTCTCCGTAGCTGTTCTTTTCTTGGTTGGATGAACCGGGCAGGTGAAAAGTGATTTTTCCTCTTGAGGTTCATATAGCCCTGCCAGAAGCATGGATAAAAATGTAATATCGTAATTAAGGAGAAGCTGGGCCTTCTGGCCACCTCGCTTTTTTAACATCTGGCATAATCCACAGTAGTATCCCTTATAGGTATCTATCTGTTGATCTGACATCTCCGTTTTATTTGCCGTCACATATCCAAACATTTATCTACCGCTCCATTTATCAATAAATCTATTCCTTCTTTTCAACTATTTCTGCAAATCATATAGGTAATCTATAAACCATCAGGTTCTCTTTATAAAACTGTTTCTGCACCTAGGACAAGTAATCTCTATTCTTCCTTTATGCTTGGGCACTCTTGTTTTTTGTCCGCAGGACGGGCACTTGTATATCCTATACCCGGGATCAGCCTTTGCTCTATTCCAGAAACCTTTGCTCCTGGTATTTCCTGAAGTGTATTTATTATATCCTGACTTCATATCCACGGTACTTCTATTATTACCGCTAAAAAATCCCTTGATCTTACCTATAAAAACGAGATATTTCTGATTCTCGTAGTATCTCTTCTGAATATTTTTTGACATTACTCTAAAGTATGCATAAACCATTACAAATATAGCTACAAGATATAATATTCCGGATCTCGCAAAAGATGAGATGATAAGCAATATCAGCGATGCTATAAGTGAGAACTTGCCAAGGGCATCCTGTCCGTTTCTTCCCTGCATAAACCTATATAAATTCTGTCTAAATCCCATTTGTCACTCCTATTATCTGCAATGTAAGCTGATATACCACTATTTACACATAAAAATTGACACGAAGCTTCGTGATAACTGAAATTAAGATTAATCATACGAAAGCATCATGTCAATAAATCAGACTCATGTTTAATAAAACTTTTAGAATCTACTATTTTTTATTAATGTTTTAACCAAAAAAAAGGAAAAGCAAGCCTGTAAGCCGGGTTATGTCTTGGACGATCATCTATCTAGGACGACCGTTGCCAGTCGTCTCAAGCGACTAACCTGGAACTGGCGGGCCACGTCATTGTTCCGTTCTAGTCTTGCTTCGGATGGGGTTTACATGGCTATCCATGTTACCACGGATACGGTAGTCTCTTACACTGCCTTTTCACCCTTGCCGGGAAAACCCGGCGGTATATTTCTGTTGCACTATCCTGGGAGTCACCTCCACCGGCCGTTAGCCGGCATCCCTGCCCTATGAAGCCCGGACTTTCCTCGTTTCGAAATCGAACCGCGATCGTCTAGCCTGCTTTTCCGAGGTATTATTGTACCCCAAAGTCAACTACATTAACAAGTGTAATTTAAAAATAGTACGTTCAACAGCATCTAAAACCTATACGTTCAGTGTGCTCCCTCCGATAAATTCTCGGAGAAGTGAAGTATTATTGACTGCATCAGGCGAAAGCGTAATGAAATAATCCAGCAATTTCTTTAGACGTTTTGCTTCCGCATACTGAGGGCTATCCGGCTTGATAGCCATAAGAAGCGGGTACGCATACAATTTTAATACGGACATCTCATATATAAGTGCCGAGTTAAACATTGTATCGCAGCCATCCTGGAAAGGAAAAATATTATTTTCCTCACCTCGTCTTACGCTGTCCCACATTCCAAGTGTCTCTTCCGCATCACTGCCTCTGGTTCTGGCATCACGAACGATTCTCCTGATCAATCTACCATCTGTAGTAGAAAGGGGATTATGCTCATCAATGGCCAGCTGAGTAAGCGCACTTATATATATCTTGTACTTATTCTCATTAGGGATCAGATAGCTCATTTTCTCATTGAGCCCATGTATTCCTTCGATCACAAGTACATCATCCGATCCCAGTTTCATAGTCTTGCCACGATATTCCCGCTTACCGGTCTTAAAATTAAACGAAGGCATATCTACTGTCTCACCCTTTAATAATCTGGTCATATCCGCATTAAACTGATCCACATCAATTCCCTTGATACTTTCAAGATCCACAGTACCATCCGGTTCCGAAGGCATCTTGTCCCTATCGATATAATAATCATCGATTGAAAGCGGATGAGGCTTGAGTCCACAGGCCATCAGCTGTGTAGACAGTCTATATGAGAATGTGGTTTTGCCGGAGGATGAAGGACCAGCGATCATTACGAACTTGGTATCTCTTCTCTTGGCAATAGTCTTAGCCAGTGCCCCGATCTTCTGCTCCATAAGAGCTTCCTGCATCAGTATCAGATTAGTTCCCTCGCCGCTACAGACCATATCGTTCAGGGCTCCAACCGTGCTGACTTTCATAAGTGAGCTCCAGGCATTGGCATTTTTCTGAACCTGAAACAATTTATGTGAAGGCTTAAATTCTGCTACTTTTTTCGTATCTTCATAAGGGAAAAGAAGCATAAATCCTTCATCATATTTTTTCAGATCAAAATATTTCAAATATCCTGTGGATGGAACCATATATCCATAAAAATAGTCTTTGAAACCATCCAGATTGTAAATATGGGTAGATGAACAGGAGCGGTATCTCATCAACCTCTCCTTGTCAGTCAGTCCCTCTTCGTGAAATATCTTCTTGGCTTCGCTTGTCGGCACTGAATATTTTTCCAATGGCAGATCAAGTTCACATAACCTAAGCATCTCATCTTTCAATTTATTTAGGAATTCATCTGAGACCACTACTATAGAAGCTTTTAACAGGCAGTAATATCCCTGAGCAAGAGAATGCTGGACTATTATATCGGAATTATCCTGTGGCAAAAGGTTCACAAGTGCCTTCTGCATCAGGAGAACCACACTTCTCCTATAAGTCCGTCTTCCGTTACTCTGTCTGGTGGTGATAAATGTTGTCTCGCCATCACATGGAATTTTCTTGTTAAGTTCATAGAGCCTGTTTCCATGCATCGCAAGAACAATATCATCAACATAATGACTCTGATATTTCCTTGCCAATTCCAGAAAAGTAGTTCCGGCAGGTATTATTGCTTCTTCTATTTCTTCTTTTCCTTCTTTTATTCCTTTTACTGTCAGTTTAATATCACTCATAATATTTCCCCCTTTTAACTAACCTTAGGAAAATCTAAAATTCCTGAAGCACTTCGTTGATTATAGACAGATAATCCTCTGCTTCCTGTGATCGCTCTAGGTTTCTGTCATTTTTTTCCGCATATTTCAAGCTGTCTATAATCTTCTCCGTGATTCTTTTTTCTTTATCCAAATAAGAATAGAGTACCTTATCATGGTGGCTTATCAGGTATGGACCAAAAATAGCCTGTGCCCTGGATAACTTTCTCACACCAGAATGTGAAACATTCTCGCATAGCATGGCAAAATAATATTTACCATCTTCTAAAACTGCCTTTTCACGAGTTATCAAAAATCCCTTTTCGCCAACTAATTGGCGAACCACCTCAATATCCGATTGTGGCTGCAGTACCATAAATTTAAGATCCGATACCACATCAGGTCTGGCATTCAGTATTCCCTGAATGTTCAGCCCTCCCATACCGGATATAGATACACAGTCTGCCTCTCCTGGAGAAATCTGCATAAGACCATCTGATAATCTGACATCTATTTTATCCGATAGACCATACTCCTTTGTATGTGCTGATGCTCTTTCCAGAGGACCAGATCTTAGATCCATTGCAATTGCACTTTGGATATGCCCCTCCAGTACCAACTTGATAGGTAGAAAGCCATGGTCCGTTCCTACATCACACAGTCTAACCCCGGGTGGTATAAGTGAAGCCACCGCCATTAGGCGGTGACGTAGTTTTATACTATTCATACTATTCTTACTATTTATTCCAGATAATCCTTGAGTTTACGGCTTCTGCTTGGATGTCTAAGCTTTCTAAGAGCCTTGGCCTCGATCTGTCTGATACGCTCACGGGTTACATTGAATTCTTTGCCGACCTCTTCGAGAGTACGGCCTCTTCCATCCTCTAGACCGAATCTAAGGATCAGAACCTTCTGCTCTCTCTCTGTCAGAGTTCCGAGAACCTCATCCAGCTGTTCTCTAAGCATTGTAAATGTTGCAGCATCAGCAGGTACCGGAGCATTTTCATCCTGGATAAAGTCTCCCAAATGGCTGTCTTCCTCTTCACCAATAGGTGTCTCAAGAGAAACCGGTTCCTGAGAAATCTTCATTATCTCTCTTACTCTATCAACTGTAATGTCCATTTTCTCAGCAATCTCCTCCGGAGTCGGTTCACGACCTAGCTCCTGAAGCAGCTGCCTTGAGATTCTGATCTGCTTGTTAATTGTCTCTACCATATGAACAGGAATTCTGATCGTACGGGCCTGATCTGCAATTGCTCTGGTAATAGCCTGACGTATCCACCATGTGGCATATGTTGAGAACTTATAACCCTTCTGGTAATCGAACTTCTCAACTGCCTTGATGAGACCCAGGTTACCTTCCTGGATAAGATCCAAGAACTGCATTCCACGACCTACATATCTCTTGGCAATACTGACAACAAGACGAAGATTGGCCTCTGCGAGACGTTTCTTGGCCTCATCATCGCCATTCTCCATTCTCTGGGCAAGATCTATTTCCTCTTCTGCTGTGAGGAGGTTGACCTTACCGATTTCCTTCAGATACATTCTAACAGGATCTTCTACGCTTATTCCTTCCGGAACAGATAGGTCGATGGCGCTGGTATCTACTTCATCCTCTTCATCCGGGACAAAATCATCATCGATTTCATCAAGGGTATCAAGCGTATCCAGTGCACCATCTGTCCCCTTAGTCATCTCAATATTATTTTTCTCCAGAAATTCCAGAATATAATCAAACTGTTCATCCTTCATATCAATGCCCTTAAAGGCATTATTTATCTCAACATATGAGAGCACATTGCCATTCTTATTGGCAAGAGGTAAAAGATCATTAAGTCTCTTCTCGAATTCATCCACAGCCTTATCGCTGTTGGCATCTACGACTGCTTCCTTGGAACTGCCTTTCTTGGATGCCGTTGTATTCTTATCTATAGTTTTCTTATCTGTAGTTTTCTTGGCCACATCCTTTTTGGCGGGTGTTTTCTTGGTCTTTACAGTATCCTTGGTCTCTTCCAAAACCTTATCCTCCATTGTATCTTTTGTTTTCTTGTCTGCCATGGGGTTCCTCCTTAACTTCACACACCGAATTTGAAATCGGTCTTTTCAAGCTTTTCCAAAAACTTTCTATCATCGAGCCTCTTTTTAAATGAATCGGCTCCGGAACTATCCATTGTTCGGTTTTCACGCTCAATGGAAGACTTTTTAACTCTTATAAGAGCTTCTTTTATGGCCTTGCTCTTTTCGGCCTCGGCCTTTAGCTCTTCTTCAGAATGGTATATCCTGGCGATTTCCTGACGATCACTCTCATCAGAATATCTGTCCATAAGAGCTGCCGGATCAGGCGGTTTGCCCTCAGACATATCAATTGCCATCTGAATGGCCACATCCCTATGTACCCCTTCGGAAAAATCTTTCTCTGTGAGGTACTCTTTCAATGTTTCATATACATTGCTATAGTATGTCATCCATGTAAGTAAAAGTCTCTCGGATTGCTGTAATCCTGTATCTCTTGTCATGGTTTTCTTTTTTCCTGTAGGTATAGGTCTCCGATACGTATCAGAATTCTGATCATAATCGGCATCAGGAATGCTTACCATATCAGTTCCCGGGCTCTTGCCGTTGGCGATTCCCTTAGCTGCTTCATGAGCTACTAATTTCCTGAAATCATCAATGCCCATATTGTACTTCTCGCAAAGAACTCCGATATAATTATTTCTCTCGATCTCCTCTGCAAATTCCAGTACCCTGTCGGCCATATATCTCTGAAAAGCTGTTTTTGATTCCGGATCTCTCAGATTATAATCAGGTTCCGCCATTCTAATGGTAAACAAAAAGCTGTTCTCTGCCTGTTGTATTCTCTTTTCATACTCTTCTGTTCCCATGGCCTTGATAAATTCGTCCGGATCCTTATGAGGTCTCATATTGATTACCTTACAGGTCACTCCGATCTTCCTAAAAATCGCAATCGCTCTAAGTGCGGCCTTGACTCCGGCGCCATCACTATCATAGCTTAGATATATATCCCTTCTAAACCGTTTAAGCGCCATGGCATTTTTTTCCGTAAGAGCGGTTCCAAGAGAGGCCACCGCATTGTCAAATCCAGCCTGATGAAGGGAAATGACATCCATATATCCCTCACAGAGTATCATCACATCACGTCGACTCTTTCTGGCCAAATGAGCTCCATAAAGTATACGCCCCTTGTCAAATATCTCTGTCTCCGGTGAATTCAGGTATTTAGGATCTCCGTCACC
The DNA here is from genome assembly GCA_017994075.1 of Lachnospiraceae bacterium. GTDB lineage: Bacteria > Bacillota > Clostridia > Lachnospirales > Lachnospiraceae > Lachnocurva. The sequence goes on along the minus strand of JAGOLM010000007.1, from coordinate 12,992 downwards.
CATTACTCGGCCACCGAACCCAACAACCCTTTGGGATGTATCCATGATCGGAAACATGACACGGTTCCAGAACTTATCTCTGAATCCCTTGCCCTCAGTATAAGTGACCAGTCCGCTGGCTCTTATCAGATCATTGGAATAACCCTTATTTTTCAAATATCCATATACGCCGCCCCTGACATCAGAATACCCCAGTCCGAATTTCTTTATAGTGTCTTCTGTAAGCTCTCTGGATCTGAAATATTTCATGCCGGTCTCACCGGTTTTGGAGCGAAGCAACCCATAGTAATACATGGCTGCATCTTTCTGAATCGCGAAAAGCACAGCTTTTCTCTTATCCCGCTCCATGTCTTCTCTGGTCATTTCCTCCTTGGGAAGAGACATTCCTACCCTGTCGGCCAGTTCATTTACTGCCTCCGGAAAAGTCAGGTTCTCATAATTCATCAGAAATGAGTAGACATTGCCACCGGCTCCGCAACCGAAGCAATAGTACATCTGCTTATCCCTTGAAACTGAGAAAGAAGGAGATTTTTCATTATGGAAAGGACACAGCCCGAAATAAGAGCCGCCTTTCTTTTTTAGTTGAACATAATTTTGAATAACATCTACGATGTCGTTTCTTGAACGAACTTCCTCGATGATCTCATCCGAATATCTAGGCATTAT
>JAGOLM010000007.1:0-12226 GCA_017994075.1 Lachnospiraceae bacterium | reverse complement strand
ACATCATGGATCAATGTATTAAGTCTGGCTCTTGTAGAGAAACCCAGAGTATTCCTGATATCCATCGGGATATCATCATCTGTCAGTATCTCTGCTCTAATGGCATCATCAATGTCAGCATTGACATATGCGATCTTATCACTGAGTCGTACCACTTTTCCCTCTGGGGTCGCAGGTATGAGACTGGTCTGATGATTTTTTATGCCGTCTCTAACCTCCCATGTGAGGTTCAGTCCCTGTCCATCCTTTTCCAGGATCTCCACTATTCTGATGCTCTGTTCATTATGTCTGAATCCATCAGAAACAAGCTGATTTAATATTTTTTCTCCGGCATGCCCAAATGGAGTATGCCCCAGATCATGTCCAAGGGCAATTGCCTCTGTCAGATCTTCATTTAATCTAAGTGCCTTGGAAATCGTTCTTGCATTCTGAGACACTTCCAGTGTATGGGACAATCTCGTCCTATAATGATCGCCTAATGGTGTCAGAAACACCTGGGTCTTATTTTTCAATCTCCTAAAAGCCTTACAATGCAGTATTCTGTCTCTATCTCTTTGAAAAATCGGCCTAATGTCACACTGTGGTTCTTCCACATCTCTTCCTCTTGATGCAGTACTAAGGGTTGCATAAGAGCTAAGAGTCTTCGCTTCCATATCTTCCATTTGTTCACGAATAGTCACATCCAGCCTCCTCTTTTGGTAAAAGTCTAACTAGTAACAATTCCTACATAGAATAATTACGGATTAAAAGGGAATTTCCTTTTTATTTTTTAAATTTTTTATTTTATTTTGATTTTTAAAAACAAAAAATCCAGGACCTTCATATTGGGAATCCTGGAAATAAGTATAAATATAAGTTCTGAATTTATTAATTCTATATTATATAAAAGCAATTTGTCCTAAATAATAAGGATTTTACTTATCCTTCTGAGCTTCATCTATCTCATTGAGATAAAGTTCCATAAGAGCTGAAGATATATCACATAGTCTTAGTCCCTCTGCATCCCCATTTCTCTCATATCTTGATCTTCTATCCTCTATATTTTTTCTCGCTTCGATAATTGAATCCTTATCATATTCCACATTATTATTGCAATATATAGTTCCTGTAGAAGGATTAAATCTTTTTACCTTTTTATCCAGAGTGCCTGTTTTCTTATTAACTGCTTCTGATAATGAATTAATAAGATTTGCTCTCTCATCATAATTCATAAATTGCCTCTTCCTTCTATACAACGCAACGGCTATTTAGCACACTTTCTTTGCTAATAATGTTCTCGTTTAAAATGTTATATTATCTGCCCTTAAAGCTTTTCTTGGCATGCTCTATAAATGTTTTTTTGATCCTATCAGCTTCCTGCGCATCTGATTCATCACTATGATAGCGATTTCTGTCCCTAACGATCAACGCAATAAGTACAGTAACCAGTACAAGAAAAATCAATGCGGTCACATACTCCGGCTTGATTACTATCATGAAAAGTCCCCGGGTTATTATAGGTCTTATAGTCATAGAAATCATTTTCAACTCTCGCTTACATCAAATAATACATTTTATCATTATTGCCAATGTATTATAGCACAGTATTTTATATATTTGAATTCTCAAAAATCCAAATTTGTTCAACAAAAAAATTATGACCAGGTTATATAAAAAGTCATTATCTCCAGAATCATTATTATCGGAATCCCTATGGCGAATTTGGGTTTTCTCACCTTGTGATGAAAAATCATCATTCCGAAAATCGCACCAAATACCCCAAATACTGCCGTTACAATAAGTGTCTTTTCCGGAACACGCCACTGATTTTTTATTGCCTTTATTTTATCCAATCCATATAACAAAAACACAGATATATTAACAGCAACATATATTAAAATAATTATTTTCAGCATATTTATTGATCGTTTTACCAGTTTTAAACCATGCTTTTCAAAAAGCTATCTTATATTACCTTATCTTATCTTATAAAATAAACTATTGTTTCTGAATCTTCTCTGCCTTATCTTCCAGGTACACATACCTTTCCATGAGGCGATCCAGTTCTTTTTCGCACTCCTCTTTCTCTTTCGACATCTCTGCCAATTTCAGAAAATCTGTGGCATTATCTATAATGTCCTTTTCAAGCTGAGATATGCGATCCTCTGTGGAGCTGATGTCATCTTCTATGGTTTCATATTCTCTTTTTTCCTTATACGAAAACTTCAAAGTACGTGGACCTTTGTCCCATGCAGACTGATCATCGGAATTGTCCGAAAGCTTCTCACCCTGGGCGGTTGCGCCGGTTTTACCGTTATCTTTTCCTGAGATTGATACGGTTTTATCACTTTCTTTTCCCATATTAGACTCAGAATTTCTTGTAAGACTTCCATCGATCCCTTCCTGATATTCTTTAAAAAAATCAGTATATGAACCATTATATAAATGAACTCCACCATTTCCATCAAAGGTAAGCATATGTCTACTGGTCCTATCCAGGAAATATCTATCATGAGAAACTGCAATTACAATTCCAGGAAAAGAATCCAAATAGTCTTCCAATATCTGTAGCGTAGAAATATCCAGATCATTTGTCGGTTCATCCAATATCAGTACATTCGGTGCCTCCATCAGGACCTTGCATAAATATAATCTACGCTTCTCCCCACCGGATAATTTCCCGATAGGCTGATATTGCATACTGCCCTCGAACAGAAAATTCTCGCACATCTGAGAGGCCGTCACCATACCGTCATCTGTTCTGATATATTCTGCGGTATCCTTGATATAATCAATAACCAGCTCGTCATCCCGCATACTCTCAGCTTCCTGAGCATAATAACCAAGTACTACTGTTTCTCCAATTTCGATTTTGCCGGAATCCGGCTGGTCCATACCTACGATCATCTTCATAAGTGTAGTCTTACCACATCCGTTTGGTCCGAGTATTCCGATACGGTCATCTCTCTTGAATGTATAGGTAAAATTCTTGATAAGCGTCCGACTTCCATAGGCCTTCGTAATATTATCAATAACAATTGTTTTTTTACCCAAGCGTGAAGAAATGGCACTTATCTCCACATCAGAATCCAGCTTGACCTTATCCTCATCACGAAGAGCCTCATATCTCTGGATATGAGCTTTCTGCTTGGTAGAACGAGCCCTTGCTCCACGTCTCATCCATTCAATTTCTTTTCGAAGAATATTGGCGTGTTTATCCTGAGTTGAAAGAGCCATATCAAGTCTTTCAGCCTTTTTCTGAAGAAATCCTTCATAATTGGTATCATAGGTATAGAGATTACCTTTATCTACCTCAGCGATCCTATTGCAAACCAGATCCAAAAAATATCTATCATGAGTCACCATAACCAAGGCGCCTCTATATTCTTCGAGAAAGGTCTGCAACCACTCAGTCATAGCATTGTCCAAATGGTTTGTTGGCTCATCTAACAACAAGACATCGGAACCATTTAGCAGACACGCTGCAAGTGCTGCTTTTTTCTTTTGTCCCCCGGAAAAATTAGATATTTCCGCAGTGATATCATTAAATCCCAATTTATTAAGGATCTTTTTGGCCTCACCTTCCAGCTCCGCCTCAATTGCCTTCGCTTCGAAATCGTCTGCTGGGCAACGTCTCTTCACATTTTCTGAAACCACATATTCATAAAGGGTATATTCTCTGTCAAATACAGGTGTCTGTGGCAAATAAGATACAACAATATTTTTAGCTTTGATTATATTTCCGGAATCAGTTTCTTCTATCCCGGCTATGAGCTTAAGCAATGTAGATTTGCCCATGCCATTGATCCCGATGACTCCGATCCTATCCCCTGTATTGATACCAAATGACACATCTTCTAACAGGATTTTCTCCGTATATGCCTTAGATACACCATTCATTGACAAAATATTCATTAATTCCTCATATTCCATGCTCTAAATGAGCTTATGACTATTTTACATATAAAAAATAGTCCATACCTATTCTGCAGATAATTAAAATAGCTAATGCCTATTCTGCAGATAATAGCTGGATATGGAAGTTAAGTTCTTTTCCTGCTAACTTATGATTTGCATCGAGAACGATTGATGTATCGGTCTTGTCCGTAACTACAACCGGGAATGGTCTTCCATCATCCGCCTGAAGATACAATTCATCACCTATATTTAAGTCCTCGCTTCCCGGAATATCTCTTATCTCACTCTTAATAACTGCGTTTGGATCAGGGTTGCCATAAGCTTCCTCCGGCATAATATGAACATCGATTTCATCACCGATCTCCATATCTACAACAGCCTTGTCAAAACCTTCTATCATCATTCCTACTCCGCATAGGAATTCCAATGGCTGATCTCTATCAAGTGATGAATCAAACTTGGTTCCATCCTCAAATGTTCCTGTGTAATGAACTCGACATGTCTTGCCGGCGTTCTTTCCTTCGTATATTATCTCCATCTCACGATGTCCGCCACATCCACCGCAACAGCCTCCGCAATCCTCATCATCACCGCAACAACAGTCATCATCATCGGCACAATTGCATTCTTCATCGCAACTGTCTGAATTATGTCCTCCACAACAGCCTTCGCTGCTACTATCAGAATCATGTCCACCACAGTGTGATCCACAACCCTCATTGCTTCCAGCCTCTTCATGGTTTCCACAACCACCATTCTCACCATGATGTCCATCGTGATGATCACAGTTCACTCCTCCGGAAACCAATGTTCCCTGAAGATATGACATTACTGCATCATCAGTATCGCCCTCTGCTCCTGAGAATACTTCGATTCCTGCCTCTGCCAGTGCAGCCTGAGCTCCACCTCCAAGTCCTCCACATATTACTGTCTCTACGCCATTATCTGCTAAGAGTCCAGCCAACGCCTCATGACCTGTGTCTCCGCAGGACATAACCTCTGAAGAAATAATTCTTCCTTCTTCTACATCATAGATCTTAAAATTTTCCGTCTTACCAAAGTGCTGAAATACATTTCCATTATCATAAGCAACTGCTATACGCATTTTATTCTCCTATCTAATTGTTTAATAAGTACAAATATAGATGATAATAACATAGGATAGTACATTTTAACAAGCTTACTTGTTTGAAATTGTTTTGCCAGAAATATCAGATATAAGTCTGCAATTAATAGCATCTGTCCGTCAGAGATCCTGGATATTTGAGTATACTTGTCAACCTATAATTTATAGATTACTTAAAAAAATGGATATGAGAAGATTTCTGTATCTTCTCATATCCACTCTTTTCATAGCTTTATCTCATGAACATTGATATTTTCCATATCCTTGAATTTCTTCATATTCTTATTTAGAAATGCAATAGCCATTTCTTCTGTCCAATCGTCAGGATTAAACTCAATTATCATATCCCATCCGACCGGAGTTATGTTGATGCCATCCTCATCAGAGAACACTCTTGCCTCTCCGTAATTCAGTTCGATCAATCGTGGTTCACTAAAAAGTGACCTATCTACACCTAATGACTCTGCAAATTTCCAATCATCCTCAGACATATTGTTTTTTGCCCAGAATTCTTCAAAAATGTGCAAATCACGATCTAATGGAGCCATTTCTGCAAGATCGGAATAATCTTTAATATTATTATTATAATATTGTTTTAATGACATAATCCCCCCTGTATTTAGCATCCTTTTTGACCCATGACATGATTTTCTATCGAGCAAAATGACTTGCCATCATACTCTGTCAGACCTGCATCAGCTGGATCAAGCGAAATTTTCCCATCCTCAAACACAAAACAAGGTATTCCGATGTCCCCAATTTCCTTGGAATGATCAAATTCTGATCTATTATCACGAAGGTCAATAAACTCATGCATATATCTGACATCACTTCCTATATCAATATACCTGAATTCATCTTCCTTGTTTATAATCTGGGGCTGTAAAAAATCACAATAAGGGCATGTATGCAAACCATAGATTTTAACCATCTTATACCTCCTAACGGATACGCCGCCAATAAAAAAATATTTCTGTTGTCCTATATTTAAATAAAAATATAGAAAATTTCAGACTTTGATTATGCCCAAAGCATTCATTATAAGTGCTACCGGAGCCCATACAGGAATCATGATCATCACCATGAGGCATGTTCCACCACAACAGCCCTTATTGTTATTTCGTCTTGAACCATTACTGCCTTTATCCATCTCATCTAGCATATTCATATCCATAAGATTATCCATCAGATCATTCTTTGATCCATTACCGTTCCAATCAAGAAAAGACATACTCCCCCCCTATTTTAGCGCCACAACATCTATAAACTCTTGGATAAGTGTATCCATATCCGGTTGTTTGCCCTTGGCCGGCTCTACCAAGCGCATTGTCTTGACAAATGCGGTTCCAGCCAACTCCGACATACTGGCAAATGCTTTATCTGCCTCGCCTCCGGCGCAACATACAAATGCAGCAGCTTTTTTATCCTTAAGAGAATGTTCTTTTAGAAATGTCCTCATAGGCGGTGTCACCATACCTGCCCAGATTGGCATTCCCAAGATCACCATATCATATTTATCAATATCTACCTGATATGGCTTAAGTTCCGGAGTTTCTGCCTTGATAGCACTTCTCCCTCCCTTTAAGAATTTGGAAAATTTTCCTACAGGATATGGCACTACAGTCTCTAGTTCTAACAGATCTGCATCCATTTTCGAAGCCAGTTCCTTTGCCACCAACCTGGTATTACCCTCTAGTGAATAAAATACTATCAAGCTCTTCATATGTTACCTCCGCTAAATTTATTTTATAAACTCTTCTATTGTATAAACTCTTCTATCTGCTTCTGCATTATTGTATTTATTGCATTAGAATCGCCATTATCAAGATATACTCTCGACCATTCCACTGTTTTTTCAATAGCTTCATCAATATGCCATGTCGGTTTCCATCCAAAGGTTGATTTTACAAGTGATGTATCTAGCTTCAAGAAATTAGCCTCATGAGGCGCATTCGCGTCATGATTGATTTCCGAACGGAATTTGGTTTTTACGGCATTGCCGGTTTCGCTACAAACACTTACATTATTGTAATATTTTTCAAAAAGCTCTACTAATTCCCCAGTTGTAACACAATCGCAATCATCCGGTCCAACATTGTAGTACCCGGCCTTTTTATGATCAATGCTTTGCTCCGCAGCAACTGTCAGATATGTAAAAAGCGGTTCCAATACATGCTGATAAGGACGGGTAGAATTTGGATTACGGATAATTATCGGATCATCATTTTCCACTGCCCTTACACAGTCCGGAATGATACGATCTGCTGCGAAATCACCGCCTCCAATGACATTTCCTGCGCGAGCCGTAGAAACTGCTATGGGTGCATCGATAAAATTTCCTCCAAAAAAAGAATTAATATATGAATGCGTCACCAATTCCGAGCATGACTTCGAATTAGAATACGGATCAAACCCATCTAATGGTTCGTTCTCGCGATAACCCCAGATCCATTCATTGTTTTTGTAGACTTTATCAGTAGTAACATTTAAGAAACTTCTCACCACGCCATTTTCAGGGTGTTCCGGATCTGCCATGTGTGTCCTCACACATTCACATATATTAACGGTTCCCATTACATTGGTCTCATACGTATATCTCGGCAGGTCATAACTGGTTCTGACAATAGGCTGTGCAGCAAGATGAAGTACGATTTCCGGTTTAGACACATCAAACAACTGATTCAGTTTGTCATAGTCTCTGATATCTCCTACGACATGCTCTATACCATCTGACAGCCCTGCCAGATTAAAAAGTGATGGATCCGTTGGCGGTTCCAATGAATACCCAACCACTTCGGCTCCTGCCATTTTCAGAATCTTCACCAGCCAAGATCCCTTGAAACCGGTGTGACCTGTAACTAATACTTTTTTACCTCTATAGAAGTTTAAGACTTCTTGTTTTGTCATTATATATGCTCCATTTGTGCTCCAACACTTTAGAAGTACCACGCTTTTAGGCGTTTACACTTTTATCCTAATAGAATGCTGAAATTTATGCGTTTAATCCCTGTGCCTTGATCACATCGATAAGCTGATCTACATATTTCTCACAGATTTCATCTGTCCCAGCCTCAACCATTACTCTGATCTTTGGCTCTGTTCCTGATGCCCTTAATAATAGGCGTCCATAACCATCCAGCTCTTTATTGACCTTATCTACAGCCTCGAGAACTGCCTGATTTTCCTGTGCTTCTATTTTGTCCTTGACCACCACATTCTTCAAGCACTGTGGATATTTTTTCATCTCAGATGCAAGCATTGAAAGCGGAAGCTTCTTGTCTAACATTGTCATCATTACCATAAGTGATGTTAGTATTCCATCACCTGTAGTTGAATATTTCCCAAAAATAATATGGCCTGACTGCTCTCCGCCTAATGAAAAATGATTCTTCATCATATTCTCGGCCACAAATTTGTCACCTACATCTGTTTTTTCGGTACGTATACCTACTGCTTCACATGATTTGTATAGTCCCATATTAGACATAATTGTAGTTACAAGTGTGTTGCCATCAAGCGCACCCTGCTCTTCCAAATACTTTGCACATAGAAACATGATCTGATCACCATCTATTTCATTGCCCTGTTCATCAACAGCCAAGCAACGATCTGCATCACCATCGTAAGCAAATCCTGCATCTAAGTTATGCTCTTTTACATATTTCTGAAGGTTATCTATATGAGTAGATCCACAATTATCGTTGATATTCACGCCATTAGGTGTGTTATTTATGACATATACTTTTGCACCAAGGGCTTCATAAACTGCTCTTGCAATATTCCATGATGCTCCGTTGGCACAGTCAAGTCCGATTGTCATGCCATTGAATCCTCTGGTTGGGATAGACATCAGATACCCGATATAACGGTTTCTTCCTGTTGCATAATCAACCACATCTCCCATTTTTTCTCGTTCTGCCAGCGGGATTTCATCGATCTCTCCGTCGATATAGCTTTCGATCTTTTCTTCTATCTCAGGTTCGATCTTCTGGCCATTAGCCCTCATTATTTTAATTCCGTTATCATAAAACGGATTATGTGATGCACTTATCATTACTCCACAGTCAAATCCATCAGTTCTGCAACAATATGATACTGATGGCGTGGTGGTTACATGTAACAGATATGCATCTGAACCTGATGATGTGATTCCTGATGAAAGTGCATATTCTAATGTATATGATGAACGGCGGGTATCCTTACCTATGATTATCCTTGCTCTTCCATCTTCATGCTGTTTACCATAGTACCATCCTATATATCTTCCTACCTGATATGCTTTTTCAGCAGTGAGTTCTTTATTAGCTTCTCCTCGGAAGCCATCTGTCCCAAAATATTTTCCCATTTCTTACCTCTTTAACTAGGTCTAATAGTTTGTTTTCTGTTCCAATAATTTTCAAATGCCTTTATTTAACATTTTCGCTTATTATTTTAACATATTAAGCAATATATTTCTCTTTCATTTTATTTATGATATAAATCTCTCTGTTATGAGTATTTGACTTATCAATCAACTACCTGTATCGGTTGTATTTATGTGTATCAGCTATTTTTTGAGTTTGACGAGAATATGTTATCATTTAGTTCTCTATTCAGCATATTCCCTAGCAAATAAATTTTGAATCGTCCATCAACTATAGGTCAATTTGAGCAGATCAATGCACAAAAAATCTGAGCATAGCCATTAGTTACCCTACGAATACGATAATCTCTGGTTAATACTCAGATAAAAACACATTTTAAAATGATATGATATTTATTCCATATATTTCTTTTATATACTTCTTTTATATATTTATTTTATAAATCTAGCAAGGAAGTCCTTGGTCTCAGGATGCTGAGGGTTCTTAAAAATTTCATCAGGTGTACCACGCTCCAGGATTATTCCATCATTCATGTATAAGATCTGTGATGAAGATTCTCTGGCAAATCCCATTTCGTGAGTGACAACGATCATTGTCATTCCACCGGCAGCGAGTTCCTTCATAACAGTTAGAACTTCGCCTACCATCTCAGGATCAAGTGCACTTGTGGGCTCATCAAAAAGTAGAATTTCAGGATTCATAGCCAGAGCTCTTGCTATAGCTATTCTCTGTTTCTGGCCTCCTGATAACTGATCAGGACGAGCATTAACATATTCTGCCATTCCTACTCTTTCGAGAAATTTCATGGCTGTTTCTTCTGCTTCTTTTTTTCCTTTTTTCAAAACTTTAATCTGTCCTACCATGCAGTTTTTCAGGACATTCATGTTACTAAAAAGGTTAAAGGACTGAAATACCATGCCGACCTGAGCCCTGTACTTTGCAGCATTTATGTGTTCTGACAGTACATCATCCTCGTGAAAGTAAATCGAACCACCGCTAGGTAGTTCCAGCATATTAAGACAGCGAAGCATTGTTGATTTTCCAGATCCTGATGATCCGATAACTGATATTACTTCGCCCTGTTTAACATCAAAATTAATATCTTTTAATACTTCATGGTCACCAAAGCTCTTGCTTAGATGCTCAACTCTCAGTATTGTATTATCATTTTCCTGCATCTCGTTCTCCTCGCTGACATTATCTATTTAGATTTTTTTATTTTTTTCTTTGGCTTTTCGACATATGAATAATTTCCAGAAGTCATTGTCAGTGTATCCTGTTCAACAAGCTTATAATTAGCTGTTCCATCCATTTTCTTTTCGACGAATCGAAGGATAAGTGATGATGCCAGTGTCATAAATAGGTAACCCGCCATTTCGATAGTTGCTGAAGGAAAATATGTGAATGTAGCTCCTGAAACTGACTTGTGAATTGCGAAGAAATCTGAGAATCCGATTATGAACATAACGGATGTATCCTTGACATTGATTATGAAGTTATTACCGATCTGAGGCATAATGTTTCGAATTGCCTGTGGTAGTACAACTGATAACATAGTCTGAAAATGTGACATTCCGATGGCCATCGCACCTTCTGTCTGACCCTTGTCAACTGATATGATACCGCCTCGCATGGATTCAGCCATGTACGCTCCGGTATTAATTGAAACGACCAGAATTGATACCAGCCATTTATTATCGAACTGTAATGCATTACTAGTGAAATAAGGAAGACCATAGAAAATAAATACAGCCTGGAGGATCATTGGCGTTCCTCTGAACACTTCAACATATACACCAAGTATTATTCTGACAATCCTAAGAATCACTTTTTTCCAAATAGGATCATTTTTCTGCATTGGAATCGACTTGATAATACCAGCCATAAATCCGATCAGGCATCCAAGAACTGTTCCGATCAATGCCAGAATCAATGTTCTCCTCATTCCACCTAAGTATGTGCCGCCATACTGGGACCATAGGTTTCCTATATCGTTGAATAGTACGCTGATTTGATTCATGATATTCTCTTTCACTAATTATAAATTGTTTTATAGTTTATGCATTGCTTAATATCTTTTGAAATCTTTTACTTGAACGAATTTAAATTTTATTTCTATATACTGAGTCATTATAAACTACTATATAATAGTATATTGCATTTTATAATGAACTAGTTTAATGTTTTTTATTTATATGGTGAGCGAAAATACACTGTAGTCCTTTTAATCTATTAGAAACACATTAATCTAAAAATAAGAGCAATCAGAAAGATTCTGATATTACTTTGAATTGAACCTTTTTTTGTGGTTGGTTTTGTTAATATTTTTTAGGGTTAATATTATATTTTTTATTAAAAGGGGAATTAATTTAATCTGATTGCTCTTTATATATATAACTCAAGAACCAAAATGTGTATCGTAAGCAGAATCTTTATGAATACTGCTGTCGGTTCTTGAGTTATTAACTGTTTTAGCTGGCTCCAAATATTGCCCGGAGCCATTGTCTGTCTCACTCAAACAAATAACGACATAGAGTCAGAATTATTTTTTTGAAATAGGCTGAATATTGGTAGCATCTGCCATAACCTTGTTGAAATCCTCTGCTGTCATGCCCTTCAGTGCCTTGTTAATGGCATTCTTAAGGGTTGTATTGCCCTTTTTGACAGAGATTCCGATGTTAATATCTTCGTCAGAAGTCTTAAAGTTATCATCAGTCTTGGTGAAATCAAGGATCTTCATATTAGGATATGCCTGAAGTGCACCTTGGGCTGTAGGCATATCTGTTACTACATAATCCACTGCTCCGGTTTCAAGTGCCATCAACATAGCAGGAGCTGA
>JAGOLM010000087.1 GCA_017994075.1 Lachnospiraceae bacterium | reverse complement strand
CAATGGATGCTGTAAATAACCTAAGTGATGCCATGAGCGCTTTTATTACAGTTCTAGGCATACATCTGGCCACGAGACCAGCGGATAAGGAACATCCCTTTGGACATGGCAGAACAGAATACATAAGTGCTCTTATAGTGGCTTTTGTCGTGTTATATGCTGGTGTGTCAGCTATGCTGGAGTCTATTCGTGCGATCATTAATCCCACCAAGGCAGATTATTCAATAATTGCTCTTATAGTTGTATCTGCAGCTATTTTAGTTAAAATAATTCTGGGAATATATTATAAAAAGGTCGGAACCGATGTGGATTCAGGTGCGTTGGTCAATTCCGGAGTTGATGCTCTTAATGATGCGGTAATATCGAGCATGACACTTGTTGCTGCAATTGTTTATATGGGCTTCAAGATTTCGGTAGAACCATATCTGGCAGCTGTCATTTCACTAATGATCATTAAAAGTGGTGTGGATATGATCAAGGACACTCTGAGCACGATACTGGGCGAAAGCACCACATCAGAATTTGCGTCCATGATAAAATCTGAGATCAAAAACATGGATCCAAGGATTCTGGGAGCTTATGATCTTGTCATACATGATTATGGCCCTGAGAGTATGGTAGGGTCTGTACACATTGAGATTCCGGATACTATTACAGTTAATGAGATTGATTCACTTTCCAGAAAAATATCCCGGCACATAATGGAAAAGTATCATTTGGGACTCTCTGCCATAGGAGTATATTCATTTAATACTGGAGTATCGGAAGCTACTGAGCTTCGTGAGATCATTATGAATAAGGCACTTACATATCCCGATGTATTAGAGATGCATGGATTCTATGTCAATGATGTTGACAAGGAGATCAGGCTGGATCTGGTAATGGGCTTTGCGCAAAAATATAGGCATATCATTGAAGAATACAATTCAATCCTGAATTATATCAAGGAAATAAAACCTGGCTATGATGTTCAGATCGGTCTGGACAGAAACTTTTCCAATGATACTGAGGAAAAGAAAAACAGAGAAAAGGCTCATATGAGAGAAAAGGCAAAAATAGCCAATTCTCAAAATAAATAAAATATAAATGCAAGATATGAGATTAAACATGTGAAAGTAAACAGTGAAGGTAAAATATGAAAGGGAAAGATGTATGAATGAAGTTTATGATAAGCTTATGAATTGCTTCAAATCGGTTCAGGATATGGTGGATTTTACACCGGAGGTGGCTCTTGTCCTGGGATCAGGATTGGGAAACTATGCTGATAAAATAGATATCAAAAAAACTATTGATTATAAGGATATTCAGGATTTCCCGGTTTCTACAGCCCCTGGTCATAAGGGTAGATTTGTATTCGGTTATGTCGGAAAAGTTCCGGTTGTTATCATGCAGGGAAGATTCCATTACTATGAAGGTTATGATATGACGGATGTAGTTCTTCCTATCAGGTTAATGCATCTAATGGGAGCGAAATCATTGGTGCTTACCAATGCTTCCGGTGGGATCAGTAGTGATCTGAATGTGGGAGATATAATGCTGATAAGAGATCAGATCAGTGCGTTTGTCCCATCACCTCTTCGCGGTGCCAATATCAATGAACTGGGAAATAGATTCCCGGATATGTCTAATATTTATGATCCGGCCTATATCGATGTAGCTGAGCAATGTGCTGAAGAGTTAGGGATCGATGTCAAAAAGGGTGTGTATGTTCAGACTAAGGGTCCTAATTATGAGAGCCCGGCTGAGATCCAGATGTATAAGGTACTCGGAGCTGATGCTGTAGGAATGTCCACAACGGTTGAAGCAATTGCAGCAAATCACATGAACATGAACATACTTGGGATGTCCTGCATCTCGAATCTGGCAGCAGGGATCTCACTGAATCCGCTCACAGAAGAGGAAGTGATCGAGGCAGGTAAGCTGGTAGAGGATAAGCTCACTAAGCTTGTGACCGCTGTTATAGAAAAAATCGGTGCCTGATAATATAGGAATATCAGATTATAGATCAGTACTGTATAATAATATGGAATAACAGATTAAGAATCAGTACTGAATAATAATATGGAATAATAGATTAAAATCATTAATATTTAATAATGTAACAGCAATAGAAAAGAGGAAATATTTATGGCTTGTACAACAATTTTAGCAGGTAAGGGAGCGACCTATGACGGCTCAACAATGATAGCAAGAAATGATGATTCACCATCGGGACAGTATACTCCCAAGAAATATATAGTGGTTACTCCCGATATGCAGCCTAAAACATATAAGTCTGTTTTATCTCATGTAGAGATCCCGCTTCCCAAGAATCCAATGAAATATACAGCAATGCCCAATGCTGTTAAGGGAGAGGGAATATGGGCTGCTTGCGGCGTCAATGAAAAGAATGTGGCTATGTCTGCAACAGAGACTATCACATCCAATGAGCGGGTGATCGGCGCAGATCCCTTAGTAGAATATGTACCTGCATCTGATGAGGAACAGGATGTATATAAAATCGCCTTGGGTGATAAAAAAGATTCAGGATCAGCTGAGAAGCCTGGTGGAATAGGTGAGGAGGACCTCGTAGTTCTTACACTTCCGTATATATCCAGTGCCAGAGAAGGTGTTCTTCGTATGGGAAAATTGCTGGAAGAATACGGAACCTATGAGGAAAATGGAATGGCATTTTCTGATACAGATGAGATATGGTGGCTGGAATCAATAGGAGGACATCATTGGATCGCCAGGAGAGTACCTGATGATACTTATGTTGTAATGCCTAATCAGCAGGGAATTGATTATTTTGATTTTGACGATGCATTTGGAGCAAAAAAGGATTATCTCTGTTCGTCTGATATGAGAGAGTTTATCACTGAGAATCATTTGGATCTGTCTCAGGACGGAGTAGAATTTGATGTGAGAGCTGCTTTCGGAAGCCATGATGATTCAGACCATGTGTATAATACACCTAGAGCCTGGTATATGCTTAGGTATTTCAATCCGTCTGATTTTGTATGGGATGGACCTGATGCAGAGTATTCTCCGGAGAGCGATGATCTTCCCTGGTGTATGATACCTGAAAAGAAGATAACACCGGAGGATATCAAGTATATCCTGTCATCTCATTTTCAGGGAACACCTTATGATCCTTACCTCACATATGGAGACAGGTCTGTAAGTGGAGCATATCGTTCCATAGGTATAAATAGAAATGACTTTATGGGATTTGTCCAGATCAGACCATTTATGGCTGAGAGCTGTCGTGCAATCCAGTGGATCGCATTTTCATCCAATGCATTCAACGTAATGATCCCACAGTTTGCCCAGGTAAATACAACACCGGAATATTTAAGCAACACTGATAGCAATGTTTCTACAGATAATTTCTATTGGACCAGCAGACTGATCTCCGCCATTACAGACGCATCTTATAAGGGATGTATCAATTATATCGAGCGTTACCAGATCGCAGTTCAGTCCAAGTCCAATGAGATTATAAGCAAGTACAATAAAATGTTCAGCGAAGATTTTTCTCTTGCAACATCACAGGCAATGGAAGAAGCCAATAACGAAATCGCAGACATGGTACGAAAAGAAGCTGAAAAAACACTTAATAGCGTGCTTTTCACTCGCTCTAATGATATGAAAAATTCTTATGCCAGATCTGATGCGTGAGATGACAATTTGAAGAATTGAAGAGGAAATAATTGATAAATGGGGAAGTATTTTGAAAAGTTTATAAAAAATTAAGAACTATCTCAAAATAAGGTACGATTTAGGTACGTTTAATGTAATACAATAAACGCAAGAAGATTGAAATCCTCCCTAACACCCCTTTAAATTTCAATCTTTTTCCCCTTCAAAAAACTTTAGTATTCCTAATAAAGGCTCGGCATCCCCGCCGAGCCTTTTATCTTGGCAATAGGCAAATAATTGTTGACACAATTGTTATGCAGGATTATCTTATATGTATACAACATTATATGGAGATCTTCAGGGCGAGGTTAGATTCCTCACTGGCGGTATAGTCCGCGACCTGCTTCGGCAGCTGAACCGGTTTGACTCCGGTACCAACAGTATAGTCTGGATGGAAGAAGATGACATTAAAATTGTTTTACAGATTTTAATTTCACGCCCGTCTTTTATGACGGGCTTTTTTATTTTCTAGAACCGTGTTACAGGTTCAGATCTCCCGAATCATGAAAGGAGCATTTTATGCAGAACGAACTATCACAAAATGAAACATCAAGAAGGGGATCAGGATTTGATACCAAGGGAGAGAGAAACTCAGTTTCTTCAGTAAGATTTATCGCTGTGACTGGTATACTGTCGGCAGCAGCATTTGTGCTTCAGCTAATAGAATTACCTATTCCAATGCTGATGCCACCATTTATCAAGTTTGATTTCTCAGATCTACCGGCACTTATAGGCTCATTTGCGCTAGGACCTGTGTGCGGGATATTTATTGAACTGATCAAGAATATTTTTCACACCATGGTCTCAGGAAGCTTCGGAGTAGGAGAACTCTCAAACTTTATGTTGGGAGCTGTTTTCGTAGGTGTGGCAGGAATCATATACAGATATAAAAGAAACAAAAAGGGAGCCATTATCGGCGCTATG
>JAGOLM010000086.1 GCA_017994075.1 Lachnospiraceae bacterium | reverse complement strand
TGACAAGAATACTTGACTGCACAATCACACAGAACTCCCGCAGGTCTGAGATGAAGCCCTGTCGGGTTTAAGATTTTAACTTTTTTTCTAACCATAATATTTGTTATTTAATCTCTTATTCTTTTATCTTTAGCTATATCTGTTTCTGTCTTTGTTTCTATATCGGTTTCTATATCTTCATCGGTTCTATATGTCTTTATGGTGCCATGTCCGAACATCAATTGTCGGTACCTTTATCTCTGATATCTATTTCCGTAGAAGCCGGATCCATGCTCATTCCATCTGCCAGTTTTATTGTAACTGTGACTTGATGAAGTCCCTTAACCAGTCCGGTAGCATCCACAGATCCTGTGATCTTATCGGCCTGTAAAGCATCTAATTCCTCCTGGAATCCCTTGACATTCATGCTGAACTTATCCGATGTAAACTTTCCTTCCAAACTGGATGTGAGACCACTTACAGTCAGGTTGGCTGTCGGAACAGAAATAGTCTTTGAAGTACTCTTCTCCACATTGATCTTAACCTCTACCTGGCTCTTGGTGCTGTCTAAAAGCTGAACACCCTGAGGAAGGTAACTGGTTATATCAACTGTGGTATCCAGACTATCTGTAACACTTCCCAGATCTATTACCGAACCCGGTATTGTGATCCCTGTCAGTTTATTTAATATATCTGCCTCACCCTGGACGCTTATCTGACTCGGGTTAGTCACGATGCTCTTTAGTTTCAGTCCATCCGCCAGATTACCTGATGATTCAACTGTAATAGGAACATTTTTGCTGGATGCAACATCTACAGATATATCAACCGTACTTACGCTGATCGTAAGCTTCGAAGTATTGACTTCCTTGCCCTTTGCATCATAGAATTCCGGGACAACCGCCTCCGTAACATCTGCATTGATCTTTGATACATCACAGGATGCCTTTACCGATTCTATAGATGATACTATAGTCTCCGGTCCGGTAACTGTTATTACCTTGGGCTCTGCCTTTACCTCGCCTATTACTATTCCCTCTGCTGGAGTTCCCTTGGTCACAGCTTTAACTGTGAATTTTTTAGTCTGCAGGTTTCCAACTGCGATCTTGAGATAAAATGACTTTGAAGGCATGGTAACCAAGCTCGTATATTTTGTAGGCTCAATATCAATAGGTATCTGATTATCGCTGTTTAGATAATTCATATCGGCTGTCGCTGTGAAGTCTGCATTGGTCATTTTCTCAATTATAGATCTCTTACCTGACACTCTGAATGAAACAGTACTCTCTTCACTTGGTACTTCATAATATTGTCCGTTTTTAGTCAGCACATCTCCGTTTAGTACCTGAACCTTGGCAGTATAAGTAGTTGACTTAACAGGATCATCTACATTTACAACCAATATCCACAATATAATAGCAGCAATTACAGCGAGGATCTTCAGAACCATGTTTGAAAATAAAGCGGTTTTAATCTTGTCCCACATGATCGTCCTCCTCTTCGTTCTTACTCTCCTTTTCAGGTTTTATATACTGTATATTTTTGAGTGCCGCATCCAATTCTTCCTTGGTTAAATCATGCGTAAGTTTGCCATCCTGAGTTATGGATATCTTGCCGGTCTCTTCAGAAACTACTATTGTCAGTGCATCACTTACTTCACTTATACCTACGGCTGCACGATGTCTGGTTCCCAGATCCTTGCTTAGTCCTAGGTTCTCTGTAAGTGGCAGATAACAAGTAGCAGATACAACTCTGTTTCCACGTACAATAACAGCACCATCATGAAGTGGTGTGTTTTTTTCAAATATATTTATCAATAACTGTCTGGTAAGAATTGCATCCACAGGGATTCCGGTACGTTCGAATTCCTTGAGCATAACATCCTGTTCTACAACTATCAGGGCTCCCGTTTTCACAGCACCCATGTCAAAAGAAGACTTCACGAGATCGAGTCTTGTCTGATCGTCAAATCTCTTAAGTGACTTTCTACTCCATGCTGTAGGCAATATCTTTCGTATGATATTCCGGCGGCCCAATTGCTCCAATGCTTTTCTGAGTTCAGGCTGGAATACTACGATCAGTGCTATCAAACCCGCGTTAAATATCTTCTCGCCGAGCCATAGGATAACGCTCATCTGGAACAATGCCGCGAGAATGAAAAATCCGGCGATAACCATTATTCCTCTCAGAAGTATCCATGCACGGGTACTTTTTACCCATTTCAAGATTTCATACAGGAAAATCGCAATTATAATCATCTCTATAATATCAGTAGCATGAATGTCTGGAATAGAGATATTAAAATAATCCTGTAATAATGCATTCAGCCAATCTATAGCCCTTGTCACCTTATTCGTTTTCCTTCCTGTGTGGTTTTCTGCCCGTTATGTGTGTAACTGTACGTTTTTCTTCCTGCAATTTTGCCTTGGGTATAGCTGTAACATAGTAATAGTAGTCATCATCCTCAAACTGGACATTTTCCGGTCTGCTATAATCAAGATCAACAAATGCAAATGACATTGCCAATCCAAGAACCACTGTGATCACCATTCCAAGCATCAATGACAGAACATTATCATTACTATGAAAGAATAAATTACCGACTATCATCACTGCGAATGAAGCAACACTTCCAAAACCCACTCCAACAGCCCACGAATGCTCTGTATTTCTGGTTCTTATAATATAAACCACCAGAAACATAACTATCTGAGCCACCAGGAAGCAATAGAATATCCTGTTCTTAAGCATATGTTCCATTATAAGTGAAACGGCTGTAGTACTGCCATCCGGATCAGATAGTGCAGCTCTGTTGTCTACAACCAGCCTAAAGAAATATGCTTCAAAACTACCGAATATTACTGTGGTAACATCCTTCAATGACCCCGTCAGTCCTGCAGCCATTGGTACTGCAAACGGAATACCGAATTTATAAAAAACCGGCAAAAGTACCAGATTGTACTTGGTGTCTGCCTGATAATAGGATGATATCAGATATCCGATAAACAAAAGAAGTACTGCTACAAGCGCCACTTCTCCTGATAATGCAGCCAGATGAATCAATGCTACAAATATCAATATGATTACTGTCGCACTGATCGGCACAAAAGCACCTACCACTGTGAGGATTGCCACATTCAATGCATTGTTCAGCGGGTTCTGATCCGGGAAGCTCTGTATGATAGCAATCTGCCCTATCAGACATAATATCCCATGCCAAACATGACTAAGTGCAATATCATGCTTAGCCACAAATCCTTTTAATTTTTCTCTTACTTCGCCAAATAAACTCATGCCTGATCTTCTTACTCTTCCTGCCTATACATATCTTCGAGCTGGTTGAGCATTACCTTCCATTCTTTTTCTTTTGCCTTGCCTTTTTTATAAGCCCTACTGGCCTTGATCCTTGTTCGTCTTATCATAAAAAACATAAAGATCACATATAATATAAGACCCGCAAAAATTATTGTTGCTATAAGTCTAAACTGGAGATTGCCATTATAATTAAAAAGCATACCAACTACGAAAATAGAATACACGACAAAAAAAGCCAACGTTCCTAATATAAAAGCAGAAAACTTTTTGAGTCCCAAGTAATCACTTCTCCTATATTCCTGCGCGATCTTTAGATTCTGTCCTTCTTTTTTTTCATACATGGCCATTTTGGTCATATGCTCTAGTCTTTCTTCTCTAATCATAACAGCTTTCCATTTTTTAACTAATTATTTAAGGAAACGCATACGGTCATCCTTATCTACCTTCAGCCTAGGTTCGTCCTTTTGCTTCGGTTTTTCAAACGCATTGTCCAAACCTCTTGCCATTTTGTTCTTGCATTCCTGGCAGAACCTTCCGGTCAATATGTTCTTGCCACAATTCTCGCACTGTAGCTGAATCGCCGAATCCGGTGTGAGCTGTAGTCTCTCTTCTCTGATCCACTGTCTGATCTGATTAGTGGTTACATCATTAACCTCACATATTTCCTGCATAGTGGCTTTGGGATTATCCCAAATATAATCCTTGACCTTTTGAAAATCTTCTTCCAATCTATCTTTACAGGCATCACATATTGCCTGACCACAGATGTAATTAAAAAGTCTTCCACACTTTGAACAATTCCTAACGTCCATAAATGCCCCTTTCTTTTCAGGTCACGCGTCCTATACAAACACAAACTGAATATATATCACTTACCCCTGCTGATCTAAGCACCTTAGAAGCACTGTCAATCGTGGCTCCGGTGGTATATATGTCGTCAGCTAACAATATTCTATTTAATTTTACACCAGTTTGAATATATTGAAAAGCATTATTAAGATTCCTGCGCCTTGCCTCAGGGCTTAATAACTTCATTGTTTCTGTATCTTTAACTCTGATAAGCCTGTTTTTCACCAACGGAATACCAAACGTTTTTCCTACCGCTTCTGCGAATCTTTCTGCCTGATTATATCCCCTGCTCCTTAATTTTTCTGGATACATGGGTATCGGTATCACAGCATCGATTTTCCCTTCAGACAATATCCTGTTAAAATAATCTCCGAGCTCTCTTTCAATGTCCCTGGTAAATGCTATTCCATAGTCTCTTCTATTCATATATTTAAACCTATACATGGCTCTTTTTATATCTCCTTCATAGATATAGCCAGCCCTGTTTTCAGTATAATAATGAATAGTCTTATTAC
>JAGOLM010000006.1 GCA_017994075.1 Lachnospiraceae bacterium | reverse complement strand
GATTATATCCCCTGCTCCTTAATTTTTCGGGATACATGGGTATTGGCATCACAGCATCGATTTTCCCCTCAGACAATATCCTGTTAAAATAATCTCCGAGCTCTCTTTCAATATCCCTGGTAAATGCTATTCCATAGTCTCTTCTATTCATATATTTAAACCTATACATGGCTCTTTTTATATCTCCTTCATAGATATAGCCAGCTCTGTTTTCAGTATAATAATGAATAGTCTTATTACAATCATTGCAATATTCCGTGTCATTATCACCTACCGGTTTACCGCACTTCATACAATATTTTTCCCCAACAAAATGAATCTTTTTTCTGCAAGCGCTGCAGTATCCAGTTGACTTTTCTTCTTCATATAATATTCCGTCACAAATGGGGCATCTGGCAGGAAATATCATGTTTACTAAGCCTCTTACCATTTTATCCATAAATTCTACTTTATTCCAAATAGTTCCTTACCAGCCCTTCTATTTTGGTTATTAACAATTTTTTATATTCCTACTGATAATATGCACGATATTTTTCTCATGTTTCTTGACTTTATTGGTTCCAATATTTATTATGATACATGTTTCGCGGAGGAATAATTATTAAATGATAATTAAAAATAATAAATTTTTTAAAAACAAACGTACCCGAAGGTACACAGCAGCAATTCTTGGTATTGCTGTTATCGTAATCGCTGTTATCGTAATTTTAAAGTTAAAAAACAACTCTGACACCGAATACACCAAAGTTTCAGATACAGACAGCAGCAAACATTATGTGATAAGAGCCATAGATTCTGAATCTTCTACTTTTTCCAAGAATCTATTCAAGGGATACACTGATGCTCTTGACGATCTCTTAGGCAATAAGAATTATACCATCAAGACTACCAAGTCTACTGACAAAGCAAGTTGTGACTCGGCTGTTATCGATGCTCTCAAGGATTCTCCAAACCTCATAGTCGCCAATGGTTATACTGCTATTTCTGAATGTAGTGTTGGAACATCTACCGTCCCAATAGTCGGAACCGGTGTTATGAATTTTCAGGCAATGCTTCACAGTGGAAATACTGATATTACCGCAGCTCTAGGAACAAATGTTACGGGAACCAGCACTTTGCTACCAATGGATGACATAACTTCTCTTATAATAGAATCTCAGCCTTCCATTAGCACCGTCGGTCTCTTATACAGTCCTGAGGACAAGGATGCCATTTATCAGAATGAACATATTGAGTCATATTTAGATCAGGCCGGAATCCAGTGGAAGGAATACGAAATAAATGCTACTGATGCTGTCAAAGCATCCAGCCACAATAATTATGAATCACTGACAGCAAGTCAGGCATCCGAAGATTCGTCTGTGTCTGCCGTTCAGCCAAAGGGACGTAATGTCCGTAACAGTCTGGAAGGTCAGGATACCGATCCTGAATCTATCGGTGAGTCTGTTTTATTCTCATCAGTTTCCAGTCCAACAAGTGCAAGAGCTCCTATGATGTCTGCTCTTTTGGTCAAAGATCCGAGTGGTAACGTCGTAGCACCTACTGTCACATCAAATGGTGGTGTACCGGTCATCGCTGATCCAGCTGCTCCATCTATTCAAAATGGTTCATCGACTCATGACATTGTCAAATATGCTGCCAGTGAGTGCAATGTACTGTTTATACCGGGACGTTCCAATCTCTCAGATCAAGCATCCGATATCGTATCAGCAGCAATGGAGCTTAATATACCTACTGTATCTGCCGATTCCAAGGCTGCCAAGAGTACGCTTACATCGTTGTATACAGACCCTTATTCAATGGGCTATGAGGCCGGCAAGCAGACGTACAGGATTCTCGTAAAGGATGGCAAGCCATCTGATATGGCAATCGAAGAAGCTCCTGATTCAGCAGCTGTTAAATTATACAATGCTAAGGTTGCTGATAAGCTTGGTCGTACTTTTCCGAAGTCATTTCACGAAGTTACGTCTTATCTGTCAGATACAGCTCCTGGAGCCACAACCAAGCGTATTGGTGATACAGCTCCATAATATCATCTATGATCATGGTATTTGATATATATTAAATATACTAAAAAGAGTTCCAGATATATGTGTAAGAAAATTTGCACAATATATCGGAACTCTTTTTTTATTTATATTTTCATTTATATCAGCAGCAAAAATTGTCAGCACGTATCTTCTAATATATGCTAATATCATCTTGCATTATCTGATCTCTCCTAATATCATCAAATATTTTCTTTCTAGAAAGAATCTTATCCTTTAATCCTGAATAGCGGATCCTCGTGTCCTCGTTATTGATCATGCTTAAGAACGCTTCTTTTGAGCCAACCAGTACTACACATTTTTTTGCCCTGGTTACAGCAGTGTAGAGCAGATTTCTATTTAATAGCATTCTTGGACCACCTATTAGCGGTATGATCACTGCAGGATATTCACTTCCCTGAGATTTATGGATAGTAATGGCATAGGCCAATTCCAATTCATCCAGATCAGAAAATGGATATTCAACTATTTTATTCTCATCGAACATAACGGTTATCGTTCTAATAGTATCATTTATTTCGGTTATTACACCGGTGTCACCATTAAATACTCCTAGGCCACGTTCCTTGGGTATTCCATATTTTCCTCTTATCTCCCACTCAGCCTTATAATCATTTCTAGTCTGCATGACCTTATCTCCCACCCGGAAGATCTTGCCATCTGCGAATTCAAACTGGTTCTTAGATCTAAGCGGAGGATTCAGCGCCATCTGCAGATCATCATTTAGCTTCATGGTTCCGAGAGCTCCCTTTTTCATCGGGGACATAACCTGAATGTCAGAAATCGATGCATACACATATTTAGGCAATTTTTCTGCTACCAGTTTCCAGACAGCTGCCATTACATATGCTGCGTCTTTTCTTTCCAAAAAAAAGAAATCCTTACTTTTATTGCTTAGCTCTATTTCTTCGCCCCTGTTTATCTTGTGAGCGTTCATTACTATATCGCTTTCGGCAGCTTGTCGAAAGATCTTTTCCAATCTCGTTACGGTAAAACAATCTGAGTTGATGATATCCTTAAGTACATTTCCAGGGCCAACAGATGGTAGCTGATTAATATCTCCTACCAGTACCAGCCTGGTCCCCTCCGGAATCGCGGATAAAAGGGCATAAAAAACAGATATATCCACCATAGACATCTCATCTATTATGATGACATCAGCCTCTAGCGGATTATCGCTATTTCTTTCAAACATTCCGTCGTTGATTCTCTCAGCGCCTTCTTCGGTATCATCTGATATTCCATGAACCTCCAGCATTCTGTGAATAGTCTTGGCTTCGTATCCCGTAGCCTCAGTCATTCTCTTGGCTGCTCTTCCGGTAGGTGCTGCCAAGAGCACCTCTTCGCCTCTTCCTATCAGGAATCTTATCATGCCATTGATCGCAGTTGTTTTACCTGTTCCGGGGCCTCCCGTCAAAATAGAAACTCCCTTTTTGGCAGCACTTTCAATAGCATCTACCTGTCTCTCTTCCAGAGACATATTTTTAAGGCTGTTATCTATATCTATCTTAACATTAAGACTATCTTCATCAGATACTGCCCTGTCCAGTGACAATAGCATATCTGCGCACTTATCCTCTAGCCTGTAGTAATAGCTGAGATAGATCCTGTCAGGTTCCATCTCCCTTATTCTCCACTCAGTCTTTAGGTTATCTATCAATGTATCAAAATAGCTTCGTTGGATATCCATACGAAGAAGTAGGAGGAGTTCACTATATAGCTTATCCTTGGGTAAATATGTATTACCTGATCCTGATGCAAGTGTCAGTACGTACAAGATTCCGCTCTTGATCCTGAATTCGGAATCTGCCTTTATTCCCACTCTTTCAGCTATTTCATCAGCTGTTCTGAATCCTATTCCCCTAACCTCATCAGCCATTCTATAAGGGTTTTCTCTAATGACCTCATACAGGGATTCATGATAGTGCTCATATATTTTTACGGCAATTTTGCCGTTTATACCATATTTTGCTAAAAAAAGCATCGCATCTCTAAGGTCTTTTTTTCCTGCAGTCTGCTCTGCGATATCTCTTGCCTTTGACTCACTGATACCCTTGATTTCTGACAGTCTCTCCGGTTCCTCTTCCAATATCCTCTTGGTATCGGCTCCAAATTTTTTAACAATTCTGGTAGCAAGTGCCTGCCCGATGCCTTTTATCGCGCCACTTCCCAGATATCTCTCCATAGAAAGTGCATCTGATGGTATCGTTGCCTCAAAGAACTCCACCTTGAACTGTTCACCATATGTCGCATGGGTAGTAAAAGAGCCCGTGAGCTTCAGGTTTTCTCCTTTGCTGACTGACGGCAGATTACCGACGCACACGATCTCGTCCTCCTCTGTTGTCAGCTCCAGCACAGTGTATCCTGTCTCCGGGCTCCTAAAAATTATTCTCTCTGCTATTCCTTCAATTTGTGTCTGTTCCATCAGTCTCCGCCGACGTTATATTAACGCCGTAATTCCTCTTCATCTGAGCCACCATGTCGTCGGTAAAATTCTTACCATACTTTTCGACAATCTGCTCTGCCATATCCTTGTACATCGAATCCATATACATATCCTTGGTCGAAGAAACATCAGACTTGGAATCATCATCTCCGCCGAACTTTTTAGTAGTATCAGACACCTGTTTTATCAGCTGCTCAACAAAATATGACTCAAAGCTCTTGGCTGCTTTTTCCAGATCTGCGTCGCTAGAACTGGCGTTTAGCTTGTCAGCCTTGTTTTTCAGACTTGATATCTCATCACTGCTCTTGGCCTGATTAGTGTATGCATTTAAATTGGAAATCGAATTAATATTATCCATATATAATACTCCTTGATTATAACATATGTACACTTCTAACTTATGAACATTTTACAACTGAAAATTTAAAATTCATTTATAAAAATATCATCATTAGACCATCGCCTTAATTATCGTTTCAGGTTATTGGCTTCCTCTAGCATAGTATCTGATGTCGTAATGGCCTTGGAGTTAAGTTCATATGCACGCTGAGCGATTATCATATTAACCATCTCATCCGCAACGTTGACATTAGAGCCTTCCAAATATCCCTGAGATATTTTGCTTGGAACGATTCCTACTGTCGTAGCCTCGTTCTGAGCCGGTCCTGAGACCTGATTAGCTGCCAGAAGGTTATTTCCCTTTTTTTCTAGTCCCACAGCATTGGCAAACTGGAAGAGTCCTACTGACTCACCAGTTCTCACATATCTTCCATCTAATGCTTTATATGCAATTTCTCCAGATGTTCCAAACGATACATCCGAAACTCCGATTTTAGGATCCATTGTAATAGGCGTACCATTCTGGTCTAGTACTTCATTTCCCATGGAATCAGCAAGTACTCGATCTCCATTTTGATTCATAGCCCATGTAAAATCACCATTTCTGGTGTAATAGGTACCGCCGTCAGCCCCTCTTACACCGAAGAATCCTGTTCCACCTATATACAGAGCAGTATTACTATCGTTAGCCATAGGAGCACCCTGAGTATAAATAGAGTCTATAGCTCCTACTCTTGTTCCTAGTCCCACCTGAGCTGTTGTAGGTTTTTGCTGACCATTAGCAGTTGTGGTTTTCTCCTGCATTGTCTGATACAGAAGGGTCTTAAACTGGGTCTGCTGGGTCTTGTAACCTGTTGTATTAACGTTTGAAAGGTTATTTGCAATAGTATCTACATTAGTTTGTTGAGCTTTCATACCGGACGCTGCCGTCCAAAGTGATCTCATCATGATGAGGTTACCTCCATCCTTATACTCGTCCTACCGTATTGGCCGCTGCATCAAGAGTAGTATCTGCGGTCTGGATAAACTTCTGTCCTGCCTCGTAAGCTCTCTGAATAGTTATCATTTCTACCATTTCCTCTACAGTATTAACATTAGACGCTTCAAGCGTCCCCTGTTCAATCGAAGCATTTGTGGCAACCATTTTAGCTCCGTTTTCCACTCCATATAAATTGTCACCATACTTTGAAATATAATTATAATCATCGAAATCCACCATTCCAACCTGGCTCACTGCCTGATCATTCTGATAGATCGTTCCATTATATCCTACAGTATATTCCCGCATGGGGTCGATCCTAACATAGTTTCCTGCATTAGCATTGGAATTAGATGCTCCATACTGATTCAGCACATAATCACCATCAGCAGTTCGCATATATCCATTACGATCCACTACGAAATTACCATCTCTTGTGTACTTGATGGTCTGATTACCATCAGCATCAGCATGAGATATAGCGAAAAATCCCTTTCCGGCAATAGCCAGATTAGATGGCTTGTCAGTTACCTGAAAATTACCTTGGTCAAAGTTGGTATATGTTTCCCCTATTTTATCTCCAAGGCTCATCTTGCCTATATTCTGGGCATTCATATAAGCGCCTGTATCTTTTATTTTAATGGCTAATTTATTATAGAAGGCTCTATTGACTGTGCCTTCTTTTTTATATCCAACAGTATCCGCATTTGCCAGGTTGTTTGTCAGAACGTCCAGTCTGCGCTGTTCCTCCACCATCCCTGTGTAAGCTGTATACAGGCCCTTTACCATATTATTTCCTCGTTTTTAACATTTCGATTTGTTCTTTGAGCTTCTGATATAAGCTCTCCAATTATATTATCGGAATATATTAATAATACTTTAGCGAAAAGTAAAAAAAAATTCCCTGTTTTTTAACACAGGGAATTCTATAACTTTTTATTCCACCGGAAGGCAGATAATTATTCTATACTTATCACCTTCACTTACCACTTCTGAAAATCCATACATAGATTTCATCATATTTTCTATACTTTGCAATCCGATATGAGTGCTCTCTATATGCTCTTTATTATCTCTTACCACATTTTCAAAAGCAATTCCAATATAGGTTTTTGAACCTTCTGTCGAAGTCTTTTTAATTCCTTCAATTATAATATCATGATCCTTATCCGCATATTTCAGCATATTTGAAGAGATATTATCTAAAACCCTTAATATATAATCTGTATTGACTCTTACTTCTCCATCCGGCCACTTGATCTTTAGATTACATTTGAATCCCTGAGACTCCAGTATACCTGCGAACTCTGATATCATATCATAAAATATCATCTTAAAATCACAGGATTCTTCCAGTTCCACCACAGTAGTAGAACTGATAAGCGAATATTCAAACATATTATCTGTCATACGTTTTATCTGCTTTGCCTTATCATCAATTTTAATTAGATAATTATCCAGCTTGCCCTCCGGATATTTATGCATTTTAAGCAGTTCAGAGTACATCAGAAGAGATGTAAGCGGTGTTCTAAGATCGTGAGACATCTCTGTTACCAGTTTTTTATTAATCTCAACAGCATAGTTCTCCTGCTCAATCTGTTTCTTAAAAGATTTTCTCATATCCTCCAGGCTCTTGGCCAATTGGGTAACCTCATCATTGCCCTTGATCGTGATAGAATAATCCATATCCCCGCTCTCGAGAATACCTATCTCTTTACTGATCTTGGCAACGTAATTCATTTTACGCTTCAGCCCCGACATAATAACCAAAAAGAAAATAATAACAGAAAGTGTGATAGATCCCACGATACTATACACATATGCCACGTCAGTATTAACTGCATTGATCAGTACTTCAGCATCACCATCGGCAAAAGTAACTGTATAATATGACTCCGAAAGATCATCCAAACTAATGGCATCGTCCTCATACTCATCCTGCGTATCTGAATCGAACTTGATCTCATTACCCCTGAATACTAATAGCCATGCGATATGATTATCTCTTCTCCATGCTTTTATCTTTTTCTTATTCGTACTCTTCAGATTGGTTTCATTGATATATTGTTTCAGTTCCTTAATCTTGCTTTCGTTCTTTTTTGTTATATAATTCGTTTCCGTATAGAACTTATCGAGTCCAATATTCGAAACCGTCAGAATAGAAAAAAAGGCGACAACAGCAATAACTGCACCTATACAAATAAGAAGTGCAAGTTCTCCATATAGAGAATGAAATTTCTTTGCAACACGATTATTTTTATCGGTCTTCAAACCTATATCCCTTTCCCCAGAGAGTCACCACATGTTTAGGGTTCTTTGGATCCTTCTCAACTTTGGTCCTGAGTTTTCTTATATGTACCATAATTGTACCATTACAATTATAGAAATAAGGTTCTTCCCATACACTTTCATAAATATTCTGTGCAGAAAACACCTTGCCCGGATACTTCATCAGAAGTATAAGTATTTTATATTCAAGATCAGTAAGTATTACCTCTTTATTATTAACATATGCTTCGTTAAAATTCTTGCTTATCTTGATTCCTGCAGCTTCCAGATACTCATTTTCAGAGTTGCTCTCGTCATCGTTTTGACTACCTGACGAACCTTTACCCTTATATACCTGATACCTGCGTAGAAGAGCTTTGACCCTACCCAAAAGCTCGGTATACGAAAATGGTTTTGACAGATAATCGTCTCCGCCCACCGTAAGCCCTACCAGCTTATCTGATTCTTGAGATTTTGCCGTGAGAAAAAGCACAGGAACATTAGATACTTTTCTTATCTCCTCACAAGTCTTGATTCCTGAGATTCCTGGCATCATGACATCTAGGATCACAAGATCTGTATCCTCAGACAGGATCTTCAGACCATCAATTCCGTTAGGTGCCTCATATACAGTATAGGCTTCTCCCTCCAGAAAGATTCTAAGCCCCTCTCTGATATCCTCATCATCTTCAATTATTAGAACGTTTGCCATTTTTCGCTCCCGATAGTTTTCCTGTATTCATTGCCAATATCCTGCTGATAGACAGCTGTTCTTCCTTGTCATAATTAACAGCCAGCTTATTCCATTCAGAATATTTAAGATCATTT
Organism: Lachnospiraceae bacterium; assembly: GCA_017994075.1. Taxonomy (GTDB): domain Bacteria; phylum Bacillota; class Clostridia; order Lachnospirales; family Lachnospiraceae; genus Lachnocurva. Next base: position 30,683 of record JAGOLM010000006.1, on the reverse strand, counting down.
CGATGATCGGGCAAGTTATAGTTTTCTCTAACATACTTTATCATATAGTTTGATACTTTCTCAGCACCAGCGATATTTAAATGATCGCCCCTGTCAAGAGTATCTCTTTTCCAATCGATTTTCAGAGCCTTCTGTTTCATATTTAGATCAACATACTTTACACCAAGTTTCTTGGCATAAGCTTTAATGGCCACATGTTTCTTGTAGTTATAGTTTTTCGGTGACGGAGCACTGTAAAATACTACATCTATTCCTCTTGCCTTACATTTTCTGACTATTTTTTCAACATAATTTTTTACATTGTCGTTAATCTTCTTATGCCCATGGCACCTCTCCATGTATCTATGACCATCATATGATGCCACCTGAGTCTTGATCAGAAATCCCTTATAGGACTGAACCGGTTTAATATTTCTATCGCCAATGAGCTTCTTCCATATACTGTGATGATTGAAAACCGAGAAATATTTATTACCAAATTCCTCAACAGCATTCATTACCTTGGTAGATTTGTTTGTTTTCCTGTAGAACATATTTGTCTCGATCAGTACCAGCTTCGGAGACTGTCTCTCTATTCCCTTTTGGAAAACATTATAAGCTTCACTTAATTGCTGACCGGACTGTCCACCTACGAAACTTGTTATTCCGGATTGCTCCCAAAACTTCATCGGAGAAAGAGTAGTATAGGATTCACTGTCACCCACGATCAGCATATCAATGCTATCTTTCCTCTCTTTTTCCAGAGCCACAACATTTTTGGACCGATCACCTACCATGTCCTGGTTGCATGAATATGACTTATTTATAAACTCTGAAACTACAAAGAGAATTGCTGCAAGAATCAGTAGAAATGCCGTACCTTTTTTTAAATTACGTTTCATATACATCACCTCAAAATCCTGCGTATATCAGATCAATAGCCTGGTAGCCCTCTCCATAGGCTCCCAAAATGATTACTGCAAGGATCAGCGCATAATATGCTGACCATCTAACAGGAAGTGCTAATTTATTAAACTCCTCATAACTAAGCTTGTTCTTTTCCTTGAGAAGGTCAAACACAAACACAATTATGATTCCCCAAACAACTATATTAAGATCCATTCTCTCTAGTCCGTAATGTTCCAGCGAACCATTGAAAATCGGTGCCAAAGAGAAATCCTTAAACAGATTTCCAAACATTGTAAATCCTGCTCCCAGTCCTGGTGCTCTAAAAAACATCTCACCGGTAAATACAATACATAGAAGCTTTACTGTCTGGCCGGCTCTGTACCATCCTGCCTTCATATCTACATGGATCTTCTTCATCCACTTTTTCCATGTAGGTTCAATGGATACCTCTATCAAAAGTAGTGTAAAGTAATACATTCCATAAAATATATAGTTCCAAAACGGGCCATGCCACAATCCATTTATCAGCCATACTGGGAAAAGAGCTAATGCAGAAGTACCAACTCTTGTCCAGAACTTGCCTATCTTCTTTCGTCCGAACTGATTCCACTTCTTAACTGTTTTAGAAACAGAAACCGGATAGAATACGTAGGACTTCAACCATTTGCCAAGAGATATGTGCCATCTCTGCCAGAATTCTGTTGCATTCTTGGCGAAAAATGGTTGACGGAAGTTCTCAGGCATCTTGACTCCGAAGAGCTCTGCTGTACCGATAACTATGTCCATTACTCCGGAGAATTCCATATACAACTGTAATGTATATCCAACTGCTGCGAACAATATCATGCCACCATGATAATCAGCATAGTTTGCATATATGCTGTTTACAATAATTGCAAGTCTGTCTGCGATTACAATCTTCTTGAACATGCCCCAGAATATTCTGAGCATTCCTCTCTTCAGATTTTCAAACTGAAGAGATTCATTGTTGAAAAGTGTTCCTTCCAGATCGCTGTACTGACAGATAGGTCCTTCCATAAGTTTTGGGAAGAATCCCAGAAAAAGAGCTGTCTTTTCAAGGCTCTGAATCGCCTTGACCTTGCCCCAATGTACATCCAGCAAATATCCTATTGATTCAAGTGTATAAAATGATATTCCGATTGGTACGAATATTCTGTGGGGCTTATATACAATATCGCTGCCAAATGCTCTTAAAACATGGGATATATTCATGAATGTAAAATTTGTATATTTCAAAACCACAAGAGTACCAAGTACCAGGAAAATGCCCAGCATCAATATTTTCTTACTTTTTTCTTTTCTAAGCTTGATCTCATCCGGTGTTGCATCAAAGGCTGCTTCTCTAGCTCTTTCGATTCCAATGGCTGTATAATGGGTAACAATTATTGCTCCTGCCAGATATACAATGAGCCATTTACTAAGTGACCAGAAGAATACAACACTGGCACCTATCAGGGCCTTGCCTCTGTGCTTCTTCGGTGTCAGCTGATATGCAAGTAATGTTATTGGCAAAAAAATTGCCAGGTATATCGCTGATGTATAGGACATAACTAACCTCTCCAACTAATCTTATTTCTTCTAATATTTCTTCTTATTACTAGTTTGCTTTTTTCTGAATCATAGCGTAGATAGCATCGGCACTGTTAAAGTTTTCAGGTACCATGTCTGCTACATCAATAGAAACATCAAATGCTTCCTCGATCTCAGACACCAACGTAATGATTCCAAACGAATCAAGAATATGATTATCTATAAGTCCTGTCTCATTCTCATAATCAATGCTGTCATCGATGTCATTCAAGATCTCAATTAATTTTTCCATTTTAGTTTTCTCCATTCAAAGTATTTAATCTATATGTTTCAAATTTTTGTCTAACTAGCTTGAGGCCTGCTTCCTCTGACAATAAGTATACTGTCGGGAGCTCATGACTCAGGAAAACTGCCATTCCCTCGGTTACAGAATAGGCACCGGCGTTTTCAAACATCAGACAATCACCGCATCTCAGATCTTCCAGTTCCAGATTTCTCACCAGAATGTCATTCATCGTACATAGTGACCCGGCTATTGTCCAGGATTTCTTTTCACCGCATGTTTTTCCATCATCGGCAGTCCTGTTCATTCTTAGGTGCTCTATCATGGGCTTATACATTCCCTTGATCTGTCCGTCATAATTGATCTGATGGATGCCACCGTCTGTTATAGCATAATTAATATCCTTGTTGTGCTTTATATCACATACTTTAAGCACATAACATCCAGAAGAGGCAGCGATAAAACGTCCCATTTCGAGTCTTACCTTGAAATCCTTTTGTATCTTCGCTATCAGTTCAGCTAATTCCTGCCATTCCTCATCGCTTACCGGCATAGGATCAGGTTCTTCACCTTTGTTTTCAAAATAATCTACCCTAAATCCCGGCCCGAATTCTATCATTTCCAGCTTTGCTCCAAAGTTCTCATTTAGATCTCTAGCTGTGTCATAAGCTTCTTCAAGCTCTTTGCAGATGTTTTTAAAATTTCTCTTCTGGGTTCCGCTGAAATAATGCAGACCCTCTATCTTTATATAAGGATCAGCTCGATGCAGGAGTAGCTCGATATCGCTTCTATCCATTCCGAACTGGCTGTCATTCGTGAGCCTAGGATATACATGAACTGTTATCTGATTTTCTTTCGCCCATTCTGCCATGATATCGTACTGCTGAACTGACTCTGCTGTGAAAACAGAATCGCTTCCGCAATCGGAAAGCATGTCTATCAGTTCATCTCGCTTTTTCAAGACTCCAGATATAAGCATCTTTTGAGGCCTGATGCCAAGAGTCTTACATATCCTGTATTCCCCGTAGGAGCATATTTCCAATCTCTCAGCATCCTGAATCGCTGCTTTTATCAAAAAAGGATTGGCCTTCATGGCAAATGCAAGCTCTGTTCCCTCAGGAATATTTGATTTTATCTTCCAGATCCTTTTCTTTAATTCATCAGTGTCAAAAACATAAAATGGTGCCTCTGATTTTTTGCACTGTTCTCTTATAATATCTGTATTCACTTCCTACTCCTATTTTCCTCTACATCGTGGTCAGTAGCTGTCTGTCTACCTTACCATTTTTTAAAAGCGGAAGGCTTAATAGATTATTGAACTTGTTTGGTATCATATACGCCGGAAGCTTGTCCTTAAGTTCTACACGAAGTTCAGTTTTTTCTTTGGTTCCTGTATAAAAAGCTGTCATTCTCTGCTTTTCCTTGTTATAAGTGCAGCAGCAAGATTCTACTCCGTCTATACTCATAACCGATGCTTCAACCTCTTCAAGTTCGATCCTGTGTCCCATATGCTTGATCTGGAAATCACATCTGCCTCCAAAGTACAGAACTCCGTCATCGCCATATTCTGCCATATCTCCGCTTCTGTAAGCTCGCTGCCCAAATATAGTAACAAACTTTTTATCAGTCTCTTTAGGATTATTGTAATATCCCTTAGCCAGTGATTCTCCAAATACATATATCTCACCAGGTTTGTTTTTCTCTTTTATCTCATTCCCATTATCATCTACGATATTCACATCGCGGCCCTGGAATATATTTCCAAGTGGTAGCTTATCTGTGAGTTCAAACTTCTTGTCGATCTTATAATACATGCAATTGCATGTGATCTCAGTCGGTCCATATAGATTTACATATTTGGCATTCGGTACTGCATCCTGCCATCTGATCAGCTGCTTTATAGGCATTGCCTGACCGGAAAACATGACATTTCTAAGCTTGTCTGGAATCCTGTATTCAAATCCCTTCATGGCTGAGATTATGCAAAGTGCAGGTACCGCCCAAATAAGTGTGGTCAACTCTCTGTCGCATATATAATCTATAAGCTTCGGAGGAATAGCGAAATATTCCTTGGGAATAAGCACCAGTTCCGCGCCTACTGTTACAGCTGAGTAAATATCCTTAACCGATACATCAAAATCAAAAGGTGCCTGATTGCCAAATCTGTCATCCGCTTTTAGATCAAACGTCTCTACAAAGTGTCCGATGAATTGAATAACTGATTTATGGCTTATCTCTACGCCCTTAGGATTGCCTGTAGATCCGGAAGTAAACATCACATACAGTGTGTCATCATCAGTCGATGTCTCTTCTCTTTGATCTAGAAGTGCCTCATCAATCGTTCCCTTTATCAGTTCTTCGATCAATATCACCCTTCCGGAAAACCCTAATTCTCCGATTCGCTCAGCTCCGGCTCCGTCTGTTATAACTATGTCTGCCTGAAGTACCTCGAGTATCTTCTCAACTCTGGCATTAGGCTGTTCTCCCGAGATTGGCACATAGGCACATCCTGCCATTGCTATTCCATAATATGAAGCCAATGTCTCCGGGCTCTTTTCCAAAAAAACAGGAACCGCAGTATGACTAGTGCACATACCGGCAATATTTGTTCCGATCATTCTGGCTGTTTTATATAATTCCTCGTATGTAAGGCTGTTATCTATTCCTGAAACAGCAACACTGTCAGCATATTTTTCTGCTGCTCTTTTTAAAAGATCTGTTGTTCTCATAATCTATTACCTCTCTACCATGGACTAGTATGCCAAATATTTCTTAAATAAATATAGTTGAAATTCTTAAGAAATCTTAATTTTATATTTATGGCAGGTTGGGTTTTATCACTTTACACTTGCCCAAGCTCAAAAAGACCTGAAGCTTAGCATTAGTAACTAAACTTCAGGTCTAATAAATTCAAATACGCCAATCATGATCTTCAGAGCATGATCGTATGCCGGATTCTGTTATTATGAAAGATTCTTTCTGTCGCCGCCTAAGAACTCAACATATTTTCCGGTTCCTATAGCTACGCAAGTCATAGGATCATCAGCAGTGATCGTATTGATTCCTGTCCTCTCTTCCATAAGGTCTTCAAGACCTCTGAGAAGTGAGCCGCCACCTGTCAGTACAATGCCTCGCTCTGAAACATCTGCTGCCAATTCAGGAGGTGTCTTTTCCAATACACTGTGGACTGCCTCTACGATCTGAAGAGTAGTCTCACGAAGTGCTTCCTCTGTTTCCTCGGAAGACACTTCAATAGTTTTAGGAAGTCCTGTTACCAGGTTACGACCACGAACATCCATTGTCATAGGTTCAGGAAGTGGATAGCATGTTCCAACCTTGATCTTGATATCCTCTGCAGTTCTCTCACCGATGAGGATATTGTGTTTCTTTCTCATATAACGGACGATAGCTTCATCGAAGTCATCTCCAGCGATCTTTATAGAAGTACTTACTACAGATCCGCCAAGTGAAATAACAGCTATATCCGCAGTACCACCACCTATATCAACGATCATATTACCACAAGGACGAGAAATATCGATTCCTGCTCCAATAGCTGCAGCGATAGGTTCCTCTATTATTGCAACCTCTCTGGCTCCTGCAGAATAAGCAGCATCCTCAACAGCTCTTCTCTCAACCTCTGTAACTCCCGAAGGAACACAGACACTGATTCTAGGCTTACGATAGCTCTTTCTGCCAATAGCTTTCTGAACGAAGTACTTAATCATCTTCTCTGTAACGGTATAATCAGAAATTACGCCCTGACGAAGGGGTCTTACTGCTACGATATTACCAGGAGTCCTACCAAGCATTAGCCTAGCCTCTTCTCCTATTGCCTTAATCTTGTTAGTGTCACGATCAAAAGCAACCACTGATGGTTCCTTAAGCACGACACCCTTTCCTCTTACATATACTAATATACTGGCTGTTCCCAGATCAATTCCGATATCTGTTGCGGGCATTTTGTCTCCTTTCACTTCTAAATAAAGACACACCACATTGATATTATATCCATTTCTTTTTTGTTTTCAAGGTTTTTTATAAGGACAGCCTATTAAATATTGCATTTATCCCAAAGTTTATAAAATTATTAGAATTATTTTATTTTCAGTTCCCGAGATAAACACAGATTGATCACAATTTATATTTATATTAAATAACGAACCAGCCGATAGGCAAAGAATTATTCATAACTCATGGCCCGAAGAGCAATCTTCGGGCCACTCCCCTAAAAAAACAAGAGCATCTTTTAAGTGTTTTTACACAGGTAAGAGATGCTCTTTTTATGTGTTATTTTCGCGGTCTCTATAGATCAAAATAAAAATTTCTGTCCTTATAACCAACTACACATTTTCCTGTCAATATCATTTACGTGGCAAATTTAAATATTTTTTCAAGTACAAACCTGTATAACTCTTCTTGTTCTTGGCGATTTTTTCTGGTGTTCCTGTTGCTACGATCGTTCCACCGCCATCTCCGCCTTCTGGTCCTAGATCAATTATATAATCTCCTGTTTTGATAACATCCAGATTATGCTCTATAACAACAACCGTATTGCCTGTATCTGACAATTTTCTAAGGATCTCTACAAGCTTGTTGACATCCTCAAAATGCAATCCTGTTGTAGGTTCATCTAGCACATATATCGTCTTGCCGGTTCCTCTCTTCGAGAGTTCTGTTGCAAGCTTGATCCTCTGAGCTTCGCCGCCGGATAGTTCTGTGGATGGCTGACCCAGCTTGATATACCCTAGTCCTACTTCATGCAGTGTTCTGATCTTTCTCTCAATAGTTGGGACATTCTTAAAGAACGTAAGAGCTTCTTCTACTGTCATATCCAAAACATCATATATAGATTTGCCCTTGTACTTGACCTCAAGTGTCTCTCTGTTATATCTCTTGCCATGACATACATCACAAGGAACATACACATCCGGCAGGAAGTGCATCTCTATTTTTACGATTCCATCTCCGGAGCATGCCTCGCATCTTCCTCCCTTAACGTTAAAGGAAAATCTTCCTTTTTGGTATCCTCTAGCCTTGGCATCAGGCGTTCCTGCGAACAGATCCCTTATGATATCAAATACTCCTGTGTATGTAGCAGGATTGGAACGCGGAGTACGTCCGATAGGCGACTGGTCGATATCTATGATCTTGTCCAAATGTTCTATTCCTTCTATCCCCTTACATTTCCCGGGTATAGTATGAGCTCGGTTTAGCTTCTTGGCCAAGGTCTTATATAATATCTCATTGATCAGTGAGCTCTTTCCTGATCCGGATACTCCCGTCACAACAGTCATGATCCCGAGAGGTATATCTACATCTATATTTTTCAGATTGTTTTCTGATGCTCCGTTTATACTTAGAAATCCCGTAGGCTTCCTTCGTTCCTCCGGCACAGGAACAAATCTTTTACCGCTTAGGTACTGACCTGTAATAGAATCCGGATTTGCCATGATCTCTTCGGCCGTTCCGGTGGCCACCACTTTACCGCCATGCTCTCCTGCTCCGGGTCCTATATCCACGATATAGTCGGCAGCACGCATTGTATCCTCATCATGTTCTACAACTATCAGAGTATTACCAAGGTCTCTTAGTCCCATAAGTGATGCCAGAAGCTTATCATTATCCCTCTGATGGAGTCCGATAGATGGTTCATCCAATATATATGCTACGCCTACCAGTCCTGATCCGATCTGAGTTGCCAGTCTTATTCTCTGGGTCTCGCCTCCAGACAGCGTTCCCGTTGCTCTTGACAGAGACAGATAGTCTAGCCCCACATCCACTAGGAATCTTATTCTACCTTTTATTTCCTTGATGATCTGATCTCCGATAAGTATCTGCTGCTTGGTAAGTGTCAGGTCTTCCATATATTTCTGCAGCTTTCTAACCGGAAGTTCAGTAACTTCGTATATGTTTTTTTTACCTACCGTTACTGCAAGTGAAGTAGCCTTCAGCCTCTGTCCATGACAGGCTGTGCAAGATGTGGTATTCATATATTCTTCATATTGTGCCTTACTTGTATCGGAGTTGGTCTCTCTATATCGCCTTTCTTCGTCATGGATCAGTCCATCGAACTTAAGCATATAGGTTCCTTCACTGCGCTGTCCCTTATAGTGTACAGCCACCTCCCGGTCTGCTCCGTATAGGAACATATCTCTTATCTTATCTGGAAGCTCTTTATATGGTGTATCAAGGCTAAATCCATATGCTTCGGAAAGTGCCATTAGCACCGCGTGTGTAAAGCTTTTCTTATCTGACGATGACTGCCATCCCATCACCTGGACACATCCTTCATTAAATGAAAGGCTCTTGTCCGGAATCATCAGATCCTCTGAAAATTCCATTTTATATCCTAATCCTGCACACTCAGGGCATGCTCCAAAGGGATTATTAAATGAAAAACTTCTAGGCTCGATTTCCTCTATACTGATTCCGCAATCCGGGCACGAGAAGCTATCAGAGAAATTCATCTGCTTGCCGCCAAATATATCAACAGTCAGTAGTCCTCCTGATAGTTTAAGTACGTTCTCTATTGAGTCTGTCAGTCTCTTTTCAATATCAGGCTTGACCTTGATTCTGTCTACTATGATTTCAATATTATGCTTACGATTCTTATCAAGGTTAATATCGTCTGACAGATCATACTGATTGCCATCCACTACCACTCTTACATATCCGCTTCTTTTGGCCTTGTCCAATAGCTTTTCATGTGTTCCTTTTCTGCCACGGACAACCGGAGCCAATAGTTGGATCCTGGTCTCCTCTTCGAGCTTCATAATGGCATCCACCATCTGATCTACTGTCTGTCTCTGAATCGGTTTACCACAATTAGGGCAATGAGGCACTCCAATACGGGCATAGAGCAATCTGAAATAATCGTATATTTCTGTCACTGTTCCAACTGTTGATCTAGGATTTCTATTGGTGGATTTCTGGTCTATAGAAATTGCAGGAGGTAATCCTTCTATTTTTTCTACATTAGGCTTTTCCATCTGTCCTAGGAACTGTCTCGCATATGAAGACAGCGATTCCATATATCGTCTCTGGCCTTCGGCAAAAATCGTGTCAAATGCCAGTGATGATTTGCCCGATCCTGATAATCCTGTCAGCACCGTAAAACTATCTCTCGGTATCTCCACATCTATATTCTTGAGGTTATGTTCATTGGCACCTTTAATTATTATTTTTTTGAATTTATTTTCAGACATATTTTTATATTTGCTTTCTACTGCAATATTTTTATTTTTTTACATCCAGATCTCTAAGCATGTTTTTAATCTCAATTAGTCTGTCTCGATATTCTGCGGCGATTTCAAAGTTTAGATCCGCTGCAGCCTCCTGCATCTTATTCTTGTATTTATCAATAAGTTTAATTAGTTCTCCCTTATCCATATCCTCTGCACTTCTAATAGCCGCAGATTCTTCTTTTGCGATCTGATTGGAAATAGACATTACATCCCTGACTGCCTTTTGAATCGTAGTAGGTGTAATACCATGGGCTTCATTGTATTCCTGCTGGATAGCACGACGCCTGTTCGTCTCATCGATAGCTATACGCATGGATTCTGTGATCTTATCTGCATACATTATTACGTGGCCTTCGCTGTTTCTGGCGGCTCGGCCTATTGTCTGTATAAGTGATCTCTCAGATCTTAAGAAGCCTTCCTTATCAGCGTCCAAAATAGCAACCAATGTGATCTCGGGAATATCGAGTCCCTCTCTGAGCAGGTTGATTCCTACTAACACATCGAATACATCTAATCTGAGATCTCTGATTATCTCTGCTCGTTCAAGAGTGTCTATATCGGAATGAAGATATTTTACCCTTATTCCGATCTCCTTCATATATTCTGTCAGATCCTCCGCCATTCTTTTGGTTAGGGTAGTTATGAGAATCTTATGCTTTTTTTCTGTTTCTTTATTGATCTCTGTAATGAGATCATCTATCTGATTAGCCGTAGGGCGAACTTCTATTTCGGGATCTAACAGTCCGGTAGGTCTTATGACCTGCTCTGCTCGTAGCATTTCATGATCCTTCTCGTAATCTCCAGGCGTTGCCGATACGAATAGCATCCGATCTATTTTATCTTCAAATTCTCCAAAATTAAGGGGTCTGTTATCCATTGCCGATGGCAGTCTAAATCCAAAATCCACCAATGTTTTTTTTCTGGAAAGGTTGCCTGCGTACATTCCTCTGATCTGAGGTAATGAAATATGGCTCTCGTCTACTATTATCAGAAAATCATCACCAAAATAATCTATCAGGCACATAGGTGCATCTCCCGGTTTTTGATTGGTCATATGTCTGGTATAATTCTCTATTCCGCTGCAGAATCCGGTTTCTCTCAGCATCTCTATATCAAAATTGGTTCGTTCTTCTATTCTCTGGGCCTCGATCAATTTGCCCTCTCCTTTGAAAAAACGAACTTGCTCTTCCATCTCTTCCTCAATGGTCTTGCAGGCGGCATTGATCCTATCCTGAGGAACTACATAATGAGAAGCCGGGAATATGGCTGCGTGCTGGACTTCCGATTTCGGATTGCCGGTAACTGGGTCCATCTCCATTATCCTGTCGATCTCATCTCCAAAGAATTCTACCCTATAAGTATATTCCGTGGTTGTTGCAGGGAAAATATCCAATATATCCCCTCGCACTCTAAATGTTCCTCTTTTAAAGTCCATATCATTTCGGAGATACTGCATATTTATAAGATCTTTAATAACTTCATCTCTGTCTTTTTCGTCCCCCGGACGAAGTGACACCATCATATTCTCGTAATCATCCGGTGATCCGATTCCATATATGCATGATACCGATGAAACAATTATTACATCTTTTCTCTCTGAAAGTGAGGCTGTAGCTGATAGTCTAAGCTTATCGATCTCGTCATTGATTGATGAATCCTTGGCAATATAAGTATCTGTTGATGGGACGTACGCTTCCGGCTGATAATAGTCATAGTATGATACAAAATATTCTACTGCGTTTTCCGGGAAAAATTCCTTCATCTCGCCATATAGCTGACCTGCCAGAGTCTTGTTATGAGAAATTATAAGTGTGGGTTTATTAAGAGCAGCTATAACATTTGCCATAGTAAATGTCTTGCCGGATCCTGTTACCCCTAACAGCGTCTCAAACTGATTGCCATCTTCAAATCCCTGTACCAGTTCTTCTATTGCTCTAGGCTGATCTCCTGTAGGCTCATATTCTGAATGTAATTTGAAATCCATATCCTTCTTCTTTCGTTAAATCCGGGATAACTTCCGACTATTTTCGTCGGTGTTTATGTTTCAAACTTTAATTATGTATTTGTATTTATATATACGCTTACGTTTATATTTGCATTTGCTTTTGCTTTTTTGTGTTTATATTTAAAAGAACAATTTTTATTTTCATTATATCACAGATAGTATAGATGTTCAAACATTCGTTTGTTTTTTATGTTAAACTTACCCAGAGCACTCATATATAAAAAAGAACCCAAGTCACAATGACTCAGGTTCCTTCTATCAAATTTATATAAATCTTTATAAATCATTCACAGAATAAATTAACAGTTTTCGTGATTTTATATACGGACTACTGTGCTGTTCTGCCATGGCAGTTCTTATACTTTTTACCACTTCCACAAGGGCAAGGATCATTAGGATATATCTTCTTGGCACTTCTTCTGACAGGGCCACGCTTTGCTGAATCATCCTTGTTGGTTCCGGTAACCTTGGCTACCTCTTCTCTCTCTACCTTCTTCTCAATTCTAATACGATAGAGCATCTGAATGGTATCATTTTTGACGGAATCATTCATTGCATCCATCATATCGTAACTTATCATCTTATACTCATCAACAGGGTTTCTCTGACCATAAGCCTGGAGACCGATTCCCTGACGGAGCTGATCCATATCATTGATCTCATCCATCCATTTTCTGTCGATCACTCTGAGCAGGATTACTCGCTCAACCTCTCGGAAATCTTCAGGATTCGGGAATTCTTTTTCCTTGGCATCATATAATAAAACTGCCTTCTCATACAGTCTTTCCTTAAGGTCTGTTGCCTTCTTGATATCAGCTACGCTCTCTGTTGTGATGGGCGAAAGAGGAATTACTGGAAGTAATATTCTGTTTAGTTCTACCAGGTTCCATTCATCCTTGTCCATTTCATTTGATGCAATCTGATCTACAAAATAATCGATTCTGTCCTTGACCATCTCGATGATCTGATCTTTCATGTTCTCGCCGTCAAGAACTCTCTTTCTCTGTCCATAAATAAGCTCTCTCTGCTCATTCATTACCTGATCGTATTCCAACAGATTCTTTCTGATAGCAAAGTTGTTGCTCTCTATCTTTTCCTGGGCTTTCTGAATCGCTGAAGAAAGCATCTTATGCTGAATCTGCTCTCCTTCAGGTACTCCTAGAGAATTGAATATTCCTATCAGTTTCTCAGATCCGAACAATCTCATCAGATCATCCTCAAGTGATATATAGAACTGGGATTCTCCTACATCTCCCTGTCGTCCTGAACGTCCACGGAGCTGATTATCGATACGTCTAGACTCATGCCTCTCAGTTCCTATGATCTTCAGACCGCCGGCAGCTTTTGCATTTTCATCAAGCTTGATATCAGTACCACGACCTGCCATATTTGTTGCTATTGTAACTGCACCGTGAACACCGGCCTCTTCTACGATCGCTGCTTCTTTTTCATGATATTTGGCATTAAGTACGTTGTGCTGTATTCCTTCTCTTGATAGCATCTTACTGAGAAGCTCTGATACTTCAATCGTGATCGTGCCTACCAGAACAGGCTGTCCATTGGCATGCGCTTCTTTTACAGCCTCTACTACTGCCTTATATTTTTCCTTTCTGGTCTTATAAACTGCGTCGTCCAGATCTTGTCTTAAAACAGGCCTGTTAGTCGGAGTCTCTACTACATCCATTCCGTAGATATCTCTAAACTCCTGTTCCTCAGTAAGTGCAGTACCTGTCATACCACCCTTCTTGTCATATTTATTAAAGAAGCTCTGGAATGTAATGCTTGCCAGTGTCATGCTCTCACGCTTGACCTCAACATGTTCTTTGGCTTCAATTGCCTGATGAAGTCCATCAGAATAACGTCTTCCCGGCATTATACGTCCGGTAAAACTATCAACTATGAGGATTTCACCATCTTTTACTACATAGTCCTGATCTCTATGCATCAGATTATTAGCACGAAGTGCCAAAATAACATTATGCTGGATCTCGAGATTTTCAGGATCTGCCAGGTTATCAATATGGAAGAAATTCTCTACCTTTTTAACACCATCAAGAGTAAGGGAAACTACCTTATCCTTTTCATTAACGATAAAATCGCCGTTTTCTTGCTGTTCTATTCCCATTATGGCATCGATCTTAGAATATTCCGGAAGATCATCGCCACGCTTCATCTGATTAGCCAAGACATCACACATATCATATAACTTGGTTGATTTATCACTCTGTCCTGAAATAATAAGAGGTGTACGCGCTTCATCGATAAGTACGGAATCCACCTCATCGATTATGCAGAAGTTCAATCCTCTCTGAACCATATCTTTTTCATATACAACCATGTTGTCTCTTAGATAATCAAATCCAAGCTCGTTATTGGTAATATAAGTAATATCACAATTGTATGCTTCCTGACGTTCGGCTTTATCCATGTCATTTAGCACTACACCTACTGTGAGTCCCAGGAATTCATGAATCTTGCCCATCCACTCTGCATCACGCTTGGCCAAGTAGTCATTAACTGTTACGATATGGACTCCCTTGCCTTCAAGTGCGTTGAGATATGCTGGAAGTGTAGATACAAGTGTCTTTCCTTCTCCTGTCTTCATCTCGGCGATACGTCCCTGATGGAGAATGATACCGCCTATCAGCTGTACCTCAAAATGCTCCATACCCAAAACTCTTTTTCCGGCTTCTCTTACTACTGCATAAGCCTCCGGTAAAAGGTCGTCAAGTGTCTCGCCTTCGCTTAATCTCTTTTTAAATTCTGTTGTCTTGCCTCTTAGCTCTTCATCCGAAAGCTTCTGCATATCATCGCGGTAGCTCTCTATTTTTTTTGCTAAAGGCATGATTCGTTTAATCTCACGCTCGCTATGAGTGCCGAATAATTTTGCACCAAATCCCATCTCTGTCTCCTTCAAACCAATTATATATTCACTGCCAAGTCCATTAATTTTCCTACTTATATCAGTCTAATTTATATATTAAAAAATTACACGTAAGCCAAATTTTAACACTATTTGACAATATTCTCAACCACTAGACCAAATATATAAGTCCGAATATATAGGTCCAATAGCAGCGCTCCGATATCAATTTATAGGATCCTAATAATGATAAGCACAGAAAAAGGGCGGGAAATTGAAATAACGTTCCCCGCCCTTTATCTTCCGATTGGATCCTCAGTTCCCATTGGACTGTACCTCCTCTAATCAGAAACCATATTCAGTTGTTAAAGTACATATATCTGAATAAAACTGGTTTTCATTTGCTCTCTATCCTTCGAATGTATAACCTTTTACCTTACTGATATATTACGGTCTTTGGCCAAGCCTAAACGGCTTCCATTATCAGGTTATCGGTTCATGCTTCAAAGGATTTCCGATGTATACCGACCGGTTCGGTTGAGGTAGTTCTTACTATTTCGGGTGGAATATACCTCCTCTACTAATACTATACTTCTTATTTCCTGATCCAATTGTATAGTAACATCAGCAGAGGATTATGTCAATATAATTATCTGAATATTTTTGTAAAACTTACTTGTATACAAAATATTCTATTAGAAATAGTAAACAATTCAGAATATTGTTTGCATGTGTTTTTTGTTTAACCAACTAATGCTTATTTTCTTGATACAATTAATTCAGAGGGTACAATTCTATTATTCTACCAAGATATAACTTCTGCACCGTCCTCTGTGACCAGAACCTGTATCTCCCACTGTGCTGATGACTTACCATCCAGCGTGCTTACTTCCCAACCATTTTCCTCGTCAGTGATTATACTTGCCGATCCCATATTGACCATAGGTTCAATTGTAAACATAAGTCCCGGAACCAAAAGCATATCCTCGCCCTTATTGGTAAGATATCCTACCCATGGATCCTCATGGAATTCAACTCCTACTCCGTGACCACCTATCTCACGGACAATTGTATATCCGTTTTCTTCAGCATGCTCATGAACGGCCTGTCCCATATCTCCCAAGAAACCCCATGGCTTGACTTCTTTTAGTCCAAGTTCAACACATTCCTTGGTAACACGAACCAGTTTTTCCTTAGCATCTGACACTTTGCCGATGCAAAACATTCTGGATGAATCTGAAAAATATCCGTTTAATATTGTAGAACAATCTACATTTACGATATCACCCTCCTGCAATATGACATCCTCAGATGGTATACCGTGGCATACCTGCTCATTGACAGATGTACAAACACTCTTAGGGAATCCCTCGTAATTAAGGCAAGCAGGGATTCCTCCCATTTCTGTTGTGACTTTATATACGATATCATCGATTTCCTGTGTACTCATTCCCGGCTTGATAACTTTTTCAACCGCATCGAGGCAAGCAACATTGATCTTGGCACTTTCCTTGATACCGGCTATTTGTTCCGGAGTCTTCAACATATCTCTTCTCGGAACGGTATGCCCCTCAAGCGCATAACTAAATATTTTTTTATCAAGAGCCATGTGACAGTTCTTATATTTCTGACCGCTTCCGCACCAACATAGGTCGTTTCTTCCTATTTTTTTATCCATGATCCAGTCCTCATTTCTCTAGTAAGGGTCATAGTACATTTTTATCATGTACTATTCATGACTCATCTCTAATTTTAATTGCCTTTGGTTTTATTCTTTCCTGTAGGCACAGAACTATACTTATCATGCCGTATAGTAACCTCTCCTACTCGGATCCTTGTCCACAGTTTATCACTTATACTTATTCGATGATCCTTTTTTATCGTTTCAAATTCAAAGGCATCCCAATCCAGCCTATGATAGTTTATATCCATCTTGTCTGCAAGCTGCCTCTGATATTTTTGAGCCAGAGCCATCCTATCAATTTCAGCATTGACCGCTTTTTTTGATGTGAACATATTATCATACTGCTCATCAAAGAGATCTTCCCAGAAATCTTCCTTTCTGGTTTTTATATATGCTTTCTCTTTTGCTGTGAGCTTTATTCCATTTTTCTTGGCTTCTTTGTAAAATATCCAGTCATGAACTGTTTCGCCCATAACAGCCTTATGAGCTTCTCCCGCGATAATCTTGCCGCCGTTTCTGGTATTCCAATAATCCTTGGGCATATCAGGGTTATATATTCTGGCAGCTTTTTCTATAGTGCATTCTTCATACATAATGTAATACGCCATATCTGAAAGGGCTAGCTTATCACCATCCACTGTCACAATGATCCTGTCGCCATTATTCTTATAATCCAATACCTGATTGAGTATCCAGCGTTCCCTCAGACTATAAATAATAACAGCAGATATCGTCAGAATGGCAAGCACTCTGGCGAATCTGCTGAAGAATTTATTCAGAAATGTTTTTCTGTCTGATTTATTTGATTTTTCTTTTGTTTTGATATTTTTAATCATAACTGATCAATATCGCCGTATTCCATTAATATTGTGACAAAGCACTGACCTATAGTTGGTAATTCCTGTAGCCGGGCTCTGAGCTTCAACTATTATGCCTCCTCCGGCATATATGGCTACATGTCCGGGATATACGACTACATCTCCTGGTTTAATACATTCATAGCTTACCGGTTTGCCCCAGTCCAAAAATGACTGAGAATACCTCGGAGTCGTTACTCCAAAATGAGCATATACCAGCTTGGTGAATCCAGAGCAATCGCATCCATTGGTCAGACTATCGCCGCCCCATACATATGGATTACCGACAAACTGTTTGGCATATGCAACCAATGCACCGCCATCTATGCTTGAGCCAGGATCAAGTCCCTTACCTGAAGCCGGACCTTTGCTGTATCCTGAGTCATATCCAGTATCTCCTGATGATCCACCTGAAGATCCGCCTGACGTATTACCTGATGATCCACCCGAGGAACCTCCAGAAGAACTGTTGGCACGTTCTTTTGCCAGCTGTTTAGCTCTCTCTGCCTCTTGCTGGCGTTTCATAGCTTCCTGACGTTCCTTTTCCTTTTTGGCTGCCTCTTCTTTGGCC
Source organism: Lachnospiraceae bacterium (assembly GCA_017994075.1). Taxonomy (GTDB): domain Bacteria; phylum Bacillota; class Clostridia; order Lachnospirales; family Lachnospiraceae; genus Lachnocurva. Next base: position 12,734 of record JAGOLM010000006.1, on the reverse strand, counting down.
GCCTGCAGTCTAGCATCTGCATCCGCATACTCTGACTTTAGCTTTTGGATCTTGGCATTAAGTGAGGACTGTGCTGCTGACAGTTCTGACTGTTTGGCCTGCATATCAGCCTTGTCCTTTTCAGCATCAGCCTTCATATCTTCTAATTCCTTCTGTGTGGCTTCATAGGTCTCAAGAAGGTTCTTATCGTACTTATAAATAGCGCTGGCATATTCCACCTTATTTAGGAACTGTGCAATATTTCTAGACTCCAGCATAATTGTCAATACACTGCTTTCGCTCTCGTTCTCATAAGTATATTTCATTCGGAGCTTAATGGTATCTCTCTGTTTCTGAACTGCCTGCTGCATCAATGTAATATTAGCATTAGCCTCATTTATTTCGGCTTTCTTTTTACTTATTGCACTACTTATCTCATTTATCTGTGACAGCAGACTAACAAGCTCAGAATTGGCAGAATCGATGTTATCCTTGATGTCTTCCTTTTGGTCTTGTAGATCATTAACTGACGGACTTGCCAGAACATTAGCAGGAAGAGCTGAAAACACTATGGCAAAAACCAATATTGCTGCTGCTGATTTCATTCTTCTGTTTTTTATTTTCCTCATGCCCTTCCTTTCTTCATAAAAATCTCTGCTGAATCAGCAGAGTCTCATTCTAATATCCTTTGTAATGATATCCGTATAACTGAAAGACAGAAGCTGTGATGGCTTCTTCTCATCAGTGTTTTCAATCTGAATAGTAAAAACTGAAGGGTATGCTTCCTTGATGATTCCCTTCTCGATGTCGATCTTATTTCTCCCACGGTCCAGCTGTATCTCAACTCTTTCACCGCGCTTTTCCTTAATTGATTCTCTTATCTTGTCTACGTCTGAACGTTCCATTTTTAGTTACCTCCCAACCACTCTAGTTGTATGAGTTTAAAACTTATCGCTCGCATTGTATCACAAAAACACTGTATTTTGAAGTCTTAGTTTATTATAATTACAAATTGTAGTGATTATTTTTCATTTTTGTTAAACTATTTTCAATGAATTTTATGTTTTTTAGACATGACTTCGTATAAAATATAAACAGCGATCTGAATTAAAATTTATATCAAATATAAATCCGGCTTAATAACTTATTTATAAAAAGAAAAGAGAAATTATGATTAGAGCTCTATTTGCACTTTTGTTTGTATTACTTTTTTTTATTGTCACACTGCCACTTATGCTTATCCTGCTTATCATAAGGATAAAACATCCTGATGCTGCAGAGCGGGTTGCAAGGCCTATCATTCAATGGGTTTTTTCAACGATCCGAATAATATCACTTACCAGGATGGATATAAAAGGTACTGAGAATATCCCCGATGGTCCTGTATTGTTTGTGCCTAATCATTTAAGCATATTTGATGTCGTTATCTTATACCCTATTATGAATCGTCCTTCTTCCTTTATCTCCAAGATCGAGTTAAAGAAAATACCATTTTTAGCTCAATGGATGATTCTAATCAAAGCTGTTTTTCTAGACAGAGATAACATCAAACAGGCAATCGGCATTATAATTGGTGCAGTAGATGATATCAATAACGGTACTTCTGTAATTGTTTTTCCGGAAGGGACCCGTTCTAGAACCGGTGAAGTATTAGAATTTAAAGAGGGTACTTTTAAGATTGCAACACGTACTGATTGTCCTGTTGTTCCTATTGCTATCAGTAATACTGACAAGATACTTCATAGTGGGTTAGGTATCCGCACCGCAAATGTCACTATAGAATTCGGTCAGCCTATAATGACCAAGGATCTCGATAAGGATCATAAGAAACACCTTGGTCACGATGCAAGGGAACGAATCATCGCCATGAAGGAAAAAAATATTTGATCTTTTTAAATATAATTATCTTTATTCTTTAATGTACTTTGAAGATACGATCCAGATTTTTCTTACATACTTGTTTTGTATGCTATCAACAACGGTTGGTATCTCCATATATTTTAGTATAGCTATAATCGGGTACACCTGTGTTACGCATGTTATTAAAAGAAACTGTGTGTTGCCAATGATACCATACCAAGTCAATGTACTTTTTATCAAAAGCTAGTATAATCACAAGGCATTTCAAATTCATCATGGTCTCTTTCTACTGTCTGATTAAATAGATGATCAAACACCTCAATCCTTGTCCCTGGTTTTACTCCTGTCAATGCAATAGAGATAGTTTTGGTCGAATCTGAATTCTGCAGTTTTAATATATCGTCAGTATACTTTGTATTTTTCAGTAGTCCGTTGATGTCTGTTTTGATATGCTGAGTAGTATTATCAGTAGATGGCTTGGTTTCTGTCGGTTTAGTAGTTTTAGGATCACTCTTTTCATCGGGTGCATTTTTGTATTCTTCGATGTTTGAATAAGAAATGATATAAACGTCATCATTCTTAACGATAGTTGCGTTACCATAGGTATCCGAAGTCTTGTCCGATATGGTGCTAAAAGAATATTTATTATCTTTATTTACGATGTTAAGGGCATCTTCGGAATCTTGTGCTACGATGACATTTTCATCTGTAGGTGGAGACTTGGCGTTAGCTGCATATACGGTAACTATATTACTAAAGGTAACTATACCCGCCAATACGAATGAAAGAAGATGTGTTGTTTTTCTCTTTTTTATTATTATTTCCTTTCTATAAACATTAATAATAAGAGTATGTAAGAATGGATATTTGATTGTTTGCACAAAAATAATAACTCCAACAAAATGTTGAAGTTATTTAAACGTTTAAGTCACGATATTTAAAGCACATTTTAATGATATTTTGCATGCAAGTGCCAACCTGTTTTTAATTGTAATTTTTCGTGTTATTTAAAACTATTTGTTATGAACCAAGATATTCGTCCAAAAGTTCTGTATTGGTTCCGGCGACTATTGCGATTTTATTTGAAACTATAAGAGTTGTTAATCCTTTAAACATTATGTCTCACTTGTACAGTGACCAGTAAATATACAGATTACATATCCATATGCTTTTTAGTTATTATGTGAATATTTTTAGTCTATTTTTTAATATAGATTAGACATTATCTTCTTAATACTGTTATATAATATCATTCACTATTTATGGTTGCAGCTAAAAATAATAGTAAGGGCTGTGCCTTTTGGCACAGCCCTTGTAAAATATCACTTAATTATAAATTCTAATTCTTAGTTCCCTTAGATCCTCCGAGATTGGCCTGGCTCAGTATATTTGTATCAAATGAATACGTTATCTCCTGTTCCTGCCTTCTTCGGTCCTCTGCCAGCTTGATGATCCTGTCCAGCAGTTCTCTGTAGGGGATCCCAATAGGTTCAAAGAGATAAAATGCCAGAGAACCCGGAATAGTATTGATCTCATTAAAATACAACTCGTCAGTATCTGAATCTATCATAAAGTCTATTCTGGCTACACCATTACATCCAAGAACCTTAAATGATTTAACTGCAAGATCTCTTATTCTGGTTCTCATTTCGTCCGGGACATCCGCAGGGATTTTTCTAGAAAGAGAAGCCATACCCTTAGATCCTCCGGAAGTTTTGGAGCCTTTTGATCCGCCCTTTGTACCATTACCCAGGTACTTATCCTCATAGCTCAAAATATCATTGGTATGAGTCGGTTCTTCTATTTCAGATGCAGATGCATCTACCTCATTACCGAGAACTGCGCAATTGATCTCACGAAGATTTAGAATTGCATGTTCTACCAGTACTCTTCCTGCATAGAGAAATGCATCATCAAGGGAATCCTTAAGTGTGGCTCTCTCCTTGGCAATACTGATTCCTACGCTTGATCCAAGATCCACCGGCTTGGCAATAACCGGATATCCAATCTTCTCTTCAATGCTATTTATCATATTATCAATATTTCTATAGTCGCCCAGTGTAAACTGCATAGCACCAAGAACAGGAATATCATTCTCTTTCAGTACAGTTTTCTGGACATATTTGTCCATTCCAACAGCTGATGCCGTTACATCACAACCGGCAAAAGGAACTCCTACGGTTTTTAAATATCCCTGAAGTGCTCCATCCTCTTCATTAGTTCCATGAACAACCGGGAGAACCAGATCAACGGGATATTTCCCATTTTTCCCGAATCTCTTCGCTGGATACTGAACGAAATAATATCCATTGTCCTCTGCCACCAGTATGACTCTGGTCTTGTCAGCGAGCAGCTTATCTATATCCTTGAAATTGGCTATATCATCCAGGCCACTTCCTATAAACATCTCATTTTTCTTGGTTATATAAACCGGGAAAGCATTGTACTTATCAGAATCTATATTTTTCAGAGCTTGAAGTCCTGAGATAATAGAAACTTCATGCTCTACACTTTTTCCGCCAAATAAAACAGCGATATTTGATTTCATATTTCCTCCTTATATAAAAAACTCTATATTCTTCTTGATCCATGGAATTGCTATTTTACCATATAATTATTACAATTCCGATGCTTTTACAAGTAGTTATCACTCAGGTCATTCTCCAACAGAATGTATCTGTGGCCTGCTCCCTGAGCGGTATTGGCAAAATTCATAGCTTCCTGAAGTGTCTCACCTACGAAGATCTTCTTTTCCGGGAAACCGGCCTTGATAAGGCCTTCTTGGATAGGTCTGGTATGTACTTCTCCTACCAATGCCACATAATCACAATTTGAAGCGGCATAGCCTCCAAATGCTTCATTATAATCATCTTCTTTTTCTCCCAGCTCTACCATTCCGGGAGTAACCAGAATCCTGATACCATCAAACATTCCCAGTGTTTCCACTGCTGCCTTTGACCCGACAGGGTTGGAATTGTATGCATCGTCTATAATAGTAACATTGCCACGAGGGAGCATCTGCAATCTATGAGGTGCCGGACGTAACCTTCTGACAGCTGTAACCAGATCTGCAAGAGAAATATCATAACTATTGGCTATTGCTATAGCGCCTACAACATTGATCACGTTATGTATCCCGATGAGCTTCATCTCATATTCCTGCTCTGATTCATCCGGTGCCACTACCGTAAAACGTGTGCCTGTCGGCTCCGCCGAAACGTTCTTGGCATAATAACACGGAGAATCCAGATCTGTATCATTACTTCTATCTATAGCTGAATAATAGATCTTATCTACGTATTTGTCGTCATTATCAGCTATATGATCACAATCCAGATTTAGGAATATCCTGCCATTAGATTTATCGCCTTGATCATTCTTTTCCGCCACCGCATCTGCAAGTTCAAACTTGGTTCTTATTATATTGTCCATAGAACCAAATGTCTCTAAGTGCTGCGGACCGATTGAAGTGATTATTCCATCGCCAGGATGGACTATATCGCAGATTTCCTTGATCTCTTTTACATATCTGGCTCCCATCTCGCAGAGAAATATCTCTGTATCTGGTCTCATCTCGCCTCTTATGGTTTTCACGACTCCCATAGGAGTGTTGAAGCTACCGGGAGTCTTCAGCACATTATATTTAACTTTTAAAAGTGTATCGAGGTAATATTTCACACTGGTCTTACCGTAACTTCCGGTAATTCCTATTATTTTCATTTCCGGAACAGATCTTAGGATCCTCTTGGCATCATTTATATAATGGTTATTGATACCTATTTCGATAGGATGATTTATGGTGTTTGTAACCATAATGAGATATGGTGCTACTGCATAGAACAGGGACATCACAGCATATACCAGGAAAAGCATTCCGGTATGGGTCTCGGTCCATATCACGATCCAGACCATGATTCCTGAGATCAATGCCGTTATGATCGTATATGTTATAAACAGTCTCTTGACTCTGGCCGTCCATACAAAAGCCTTTTTATGCGGTTTCCTAATCATCTTGCCGTAATACCATATGGTGAGAAGTTGCACCGGTATCAACAGATACCTCATAAAGAACAATACAAAGAACATAGATAAAAGGCTGACATAATAGTCTAGTTTCAGAACTCTCTGTCTCTTCTCATGAGACCTAAGCCAGGCCGCCTGTTCGTTATTAAGATAGACATTGAGCTGAAACATATACAGATTGTATACGCCTATAAACAGCATGTTTATGAAGAAAAGTGCGATAGAAATACCGCTAATAATATATGTCATCGATTCCCTCTATTTATATTATATTATCTGCAAAAAGCAGTCCGAAAAATCTGTACCGAAAGTCTATTCCAGCAAAAAATTACTGATAACATTCTTGAAAACAACTGGCTTCTCCAGAAATGAATAATGTCCGGTTCCCTCTAGTACCACCAGACCGCTGTCTGGTATATTACTCTCCATTATATGTGCATCAGAAATCGGTGTTGCTGTATCCAGATCGCCCCATATTAATAGCGTCTCCTGTTTGATGTGTGACAGCTTGTCCGTCTGATCTTCATTAACTGATTTTACAAGACACTTTTTCATCATCAAAGATGCTGCCTTATAGTCATCAGATCCCTGATCATTCATCCATTCGTCTATCATCTCCGGAAAGAAATAATATACAAAAGAAAGATGCAAAAATTTCTTTTTCAATTTATATGATTTTACAGCACGTTCCTGTTTCTTTGTCTTGGTAGGAAGTATCCCGGCACTATCGATCAGTAACAGCTTCGTCATATTAATAGGAATATCTTCTCTAGATGCAAGATTGATTATGATCCTTCCACCATAAGAATGTCCTATAAAAACAGCCTCTTTCACTCCTATCTCATGTAAAAAATCCAGTGTGAAATCACTGTACTCTTTAGCGCCCCAAGGCTCTTTAGGTTCATCAGAAGAACCAAATCCCGGGAGATCCATCTGTATTACTCTGTATTTATCAACAAGGATATTTTTTATGGAGTCATAGACCTCCATTGTGGTTCCCCATCCTTGTAATATAACCGCATTTTTCGGTCCATCTCCGCTTATTTTATATCGGATATTATAACCGTTTACCTGTATTTCCATTAAAATTCTCCACAGCTTTCCAGTTTTAAGCAAAGTAAATATAATACTTTTATGGAAATCAAGCAAGTGCATCAAAACACATAAAGCACAGTTCCCTCTTTGGTTTCTTGGAGTAGCATGCCATTTTCTTCTTCAGGAACTGTCCTCGCCATCGATTGGTATGCGCTTCTCATCATGTCGCCTTTTCCCTCATATCCCATATCAAAAAAATTCTTTGCCTGGTTCTGCATAAGTGCTATAAGCACATAGATATTACCATGAACTCTGGCAATATCTATTCCTTTATTTAAAAAATTCGACGCCAGTCCATTCTTACCGATTCTCATGGCTATAACCGCTTTATTGTTATAAAGAGCAGCTTCTGCCTTGTAATATTCAATATCTTCCCTTAGACTGCTCTTAAGCGAGCCGGATAACGTTCGAAGTATATTCACCGCTGTTTCTTTTTCGCCTTCTCTAAAGGAAGCAAATACATAACCGTTTAAGAGCACTATCTCCGTATGAGAGAATCTCCGTTCTTCCCTTTTCATACTTTTCGGAAAATCAGGAATAGTGTAGGTGATCGCCTTTATCAGTCGATCACGAAACATGCCAATCCTCCCCGGAATATCCTCAATATTTCCTTCTATATGCTGAACGTACATTATCTCCCATATGATCATAGCCATTTCATATAATTGTTTTAGTTTTGGATTTTTATAAGCCTGATCCTTAAGTGCATATAGTTTCTCCTCAAATATATCCCACTTTCTCCCTTCAAGAGCTTCTAACAACCCGCTGTGCCCCTTGATCCCAAACAGACTGGTATCACTTTCCACTCTGATAGACTTGTCCATTAGCCTCGCATAAGTAATTACATTTTCATATATTCTCTTATTGGGAAGGCTCTCTCCCTTTTCCATTCTTGATATCGTGCTTGATGAACATTCAAATAATTCTGCCAGTTGTTCCTGAGTCATGTTTTTATCAATGCGATACTTCCTTACCAGACTACCCAAATCAAAACTTTTCAACTCTATAATCCTTTCCTCATACACATTTGCACTTAATATTCTACTGAACGGCTACATAATATCATTATTTTTTAAAATATATATACTATTTAAAAAATTTCAGAATATCTTTAGCTGTCGTTTGCAAACGCTACAATTTTAGCCATAAATAAAGCCCGCATAACCACAGGGTTTTGCGAGCTTATTTTACTTAACCATAAATTGTCTTACATTAATATCACTACATAAGTTTCAGATGTATCCGCCATCCATACCTATGACCTGACCGGTGAGATACCTAGGTGTCTTTAAAAGTGCACTAACTGTAGATCCCACATCCTCTGGAGTGCCAAATCTACCTATTGGAATGTCTTCTACCAATTCTTCCTTGTCATCCTTAGACAGCATACTGTTCATATCTGTATCCATTACTCCTAGAGCCAGAGCATTAACACTTATATTAGAAGGTGCCAGCTCTTTGGCCAACGCCATTGTAAATGAATTGATCCCACCCTTTGTGGCTGAATATGCAACTTCACATGATGCACCGGCTCTTCCCCACATAGATGATATATTGATAATAGAACCTGATCTTCGTTGGATCATAGATGGTGTAAAAACCTTGGCAGAATAAAATACCGAATACAGATTAACTCTCATCATCCTGTCCCATTTTTCTGGTGACATATCTGTCAGCAAACCGATATGGGCTATACCGGCATTGTTGATAACTGCATCAATATGCCCGAATGTGTCCAGCGTATCATTACCTACTTTTTTCATAAAATCATATTTCCCAACATCTCCTACAGATGTCAGCACTTCAACATGAAATCTCTCTCTTAATTCAGCTGCTAAATCTTCCAACGATGTTTTACTTTTCTCACATGTCAGACTCAGATTATACCCATCCTGCGCTAATTTTTCCGCAATACCCTTGCCTATTCCTCTGGATGCTCCCGATACATATGCAACTTTTGAGTGAAATCCTTTATTTTCCATTATATGTCCTCTTCTTCCGATTATTTACATGTGAGCAATTTGTCAATCTTTTAATTTTTTCATGTCTATAGTCAGAATTTTTCACAATTTGTTTAGACATTTTTTCGTAAAAGCAATTTACTTTTTATTCATGTTTCATGTATAATTACTTTACGATAACTGTTTATCGAATTCAAGAAAAAGGGGCTGATAATTATGAGACTAACAATCACAGGCAGAAACATTGAATTAACGGATGGCTTGAAAGCAGCTGTGGAGGAAAGGCTTTCCAAACTTGATAGGTATTTTAATGAAGATACGCCGTGTAAGGTCACTCTCAGTGTCGAAAAGGAGCGTCAAAAAGCGGAAGTTACCATCTCTATAAAGGGACATACGGTAAGATCCGAACAGGTCAGCAATGACATGTACATATCCATCGACCTCGTTGAGGAGACAATCGAGAGACAGATCAAAAAGTACAGACATAAGCTCATTACTAAACAGCAGGATCCTGCCAATGACTTCAGAAGAGAATTCATTGAGAAAGATTCTGAAGCCGATGATCAGGAGATTAAGATCGTCAGAGAAAAGCGATTTGGCATGAAGCCTATGTATCCTGAGGATGCATGCATCCAGATGGAGCTTCTGGGACATGATTTCTTTGTATTCAGAAACGCTGAAACTGATGACGTAAACGTAGTTTACAAGAGACGTGGCAATACATACGGACTGATCGAACCTGAAGATTAATTAAAAATTGAATATTGATTCCATAACAGGGGCAGTTTACACTGCTCCTGTTTTTATTATCTTGACATCAATACCTTACTTGTTTAAAATATCAATGTTCGAGTTAAGCCCAGTTAGCTCAGTTGGTAGAGCAGTAGACTGAAAATCTACGTGTCTCTGGTTCGATTCCGGAACTGGGCATTTAACTTATGCGGGTGTAGTTCAATGGTAGAACACTAGCCTTCCAAGCTAGATACGTGGGTTCGATTCCCATCACCCGCTTGTTATTTTGATAATATAAGCAGATATAGTATATCGGTAGTACATCAGCTTCCCAAGCTGAGGAGGCGGGTCCGACTCCCGTTATCTGCTTGAGCGAAATCGTAGAAACAATGATCAAATCAATGTTTCTGCGATTTTTTTATTATCAATTATGAAAAGGTTGAGTTATCGTTGACGAACGGATTTAAATACCCAAAGTACAGATTTTATATATATTTGTAATTCGAATTAACGCATAACTTGTGCTATGATTACCAGTATGTTTCGCAAGCCGATAATGTTCTGCTTGCAGATTACGTATATAAGTTAGGAGATATTAAAAAAATGGATAAGAAGCAGCTCCCCATCCTGGTCTTTGACTCAGGGGCCGGTGGAATAAGCGTACTTAGAGAATTAGTTAAAATTATGCCTGAAGAAGATTTTGTGTTTTTCGGTGACTCAGCCAATGCCCCTTATGGCACCAAATCAGTTGAGCAGATTCAGGATCTGACTATCAGTACTGTAGCAAAATATAGAACTGCAGGCGCCAAAGCCTGCGCCATTGCCTGCAACACCGCTACCAGCGCAGCTGTAAGGGTAATGCGTTGCATGTTTCCAGATTTTCCTATGGTAGGAATTGAACCTGCCGTTAAGCCCGCCGTCAAAAAACATCCGGGTGGAAGAATTCTGGTAATGGCTACTCCCATGACAATTCATGGCAGGAAACTTCATAACCTTATATCAGAATATGATAGTGAAGCCGAGATAATTCCTCTTGCCTGTCCAGGCCTTATGGAATTTGTAGAGGATGGGAAATATAATTCAATGGAAGTTGTTGAATTCCTACAGGATCTTCTAAAACCTTATGTGGATGAACCGGTTGATGCTGCAGTATTAGGATGCACTCATTACCCATTTTTAAGAGATAAAATTCAGATTGTTCTAGGTGATAATGTAGATATATTCGATGGAGCTGAGGGCACTGCCCGAGAGTTAAAGAGACGTTTAGCTGAAGCCGGGCTACTATTAGAGGATTCATCAAAAATAGGTACAGTAGATTTCGAGTCCAGTGACCCTAGTTCAGAGAAGATCGAATTATTCAAAAGACTTTTTAATGCATAGGCTTTATTGTATAAGCTAATACATAGTTTTTAAAAACCACAGCACATATTGAACATTTAAGTTTCAATATGTATTGCGGTTTTATTATTTTTTATCTTTAATTGCTGAAAGAGTTTCATTATATCTCTCAAAATGAAGTGCAGAATTTTTAGACAGATAGTATGAATATAAAACATCTATAAGTATAAGTGGGCTAATCTGCGGAGATATCTTAGTGCCATTATCGAGATCCTTAAGATAAGCCAGTTCTAAGACTTCATCTGCAATATCCACATCTACTGTGTCAGTTTTTCCGGTTAAAAAAATAACCTTGGCGCCGTTCTTTTTTGCTATTCTAAGCGCATCGACAACTTCACTTGTATCTCCGCTTATAGATATCCCTATGACAAGGGTTTTATCTCCTGTCAGAGCGGCGCTTGCCTTGATCATGTGAGAATCTGTAACGGCCTGAACTCTCATTCCCAGCCTCATAAATCTATAAGTGAATTCCTCTGCTGCATATCCGGAGCTTCCCATTCCATACACGTATACATTTTCGTCAGCATCCATGAGATTTCTGGCGATCCTCTCCATCTGCTCCTCATCCAACAGCTCAAAGCTTTTTTTAAAAATATCCGTATACATAGATTTTACTTTTCTCGTATATACACTTATATCTCCACCCGAAGTTGGAATCTCAGAGATTTCTCTCTCATAATCAAATACAAATTCTCTATATCCCTTATAACCGCACTTTTTCGAAAATCGAGACAATGTAGCTTCTGACACAAAAAGAGTAGCGGAAACTGCCTTGAGAGAAAAATTACCACTCTGTTCATTCTCCAGGAAAAATTCAGCCACAGTTCTCTCTGCGCCGGTCATATCTGCAATCGCATCCAATATCCTGCCCTTTACCACACCCTTATTCCTGTATTTAAATTCTTTGCTGAGTATTTCTTTTGATCTATTCATGCAATCTCTCCGAAATCGACTCTACAAATCTTCTCGTTATATCCCTTGGTCTGGTGATGGCCGTACCTACTACTGCTGCATAAGCTCCATTTATAAACACATCTGTTAGCTGTTCTCTCTCCCATATCCCTCCCTCTGCTATAAGGGGGATGTTGAGCTTCTCTGACAGTTTTTTTATCAGATTGATGTCCGGGGTCGAAATCCCTTTTGTCTCTGCGGTATATCCTCTCAAGGTAGTCCCTGCCATATCAAAACCCAGTGTCTCTGCACGGAGTGCATCCTCTTCCGTTGCACAATCCGCCATAAAGATCATGTTCGGATATTTTTCCCGCACTTCACAAAAGAACTCCGTTATACTTTGGCCATCCGGCCTGACTCTATCAGTGGCATCCATAGCGATGGCATCAGATCCGGCATCTATAAGCGCATCTATTTCCGTCATTGTCGGTGTGATATAGACCATGGAATTATCATAAACAGCCTTATACAATCCTATAACCGGAAGATCAGTCAGACTTTTTATCTCCTTGATGTCACCTGGAGTATTGGCTCTGATCGCTGATGCACCACCCTCCTGGGCAGCCAATGCCATTCTTCCCATTATAAAGCTGCTATACAGCGGTTCTTCCGGGAGTGCCTAACATGATACTATGAGACCCCTCTTTATTTTTTTGAAAAATTCGTCCTTATTCATATATGCTTTCTAATTACCCATCATCATTTCATAATTCAGCTTGTATAAAGCGTCTATGG
>JAGOLM010000085.1 GCA_017994075.1 Lachnospiraceae bacterium | reverse complement strand
TGATCATCACATCAGAACCACTCTCAAAAAAGAACCCTTTGGTTTTTTTATGCTTTCCTGCCACCAGCTTGGGTAATTTCAAAAGTGCACTACATTTTCCAATTGAATCCGCTGCCAGGAAGGATATGATACCATCAGACGGATCAGCATCCGGCCTTAATTGCACTCCTCCACCTTCTGCCGGCATGTTCATACCTGACAAAAATATAAGCTTCTTAAAAATTTTTTCTCTTCCGTCAAATACTACTGTAGCTTTCATATATTCCATTGAAAAAAGGGTGATAACCGTCATAAGCTTATATGTCAGCTCTCCCTTATGTATCTTATTAAGGAATCTTTTCAGTCCACTATCGTTTGCATTTTTGCATACAATTGCATCCATGCCTATCCCACAGCTTATTCCAAAACATCTAGGCAGCAGATCATCCCCTTGGGCCTGACCTATATCGATCAGTCTGGTACCTGTAGGATTAAGAACACGTTCAAGAGATTCCTCATAATCAGCAGAAAATCCCAATCCATTTATGAAATCATTACCACTTCCTGTAGGGATCACGCCAAATTCAACTTTTGAAAAATCATATATTCCGTTTATTACCTCGTTAATGGTTCCGTCGCCACCTACGACAATGATCTTGATGTCATTATCTCTATATTCAGATACCATTTTGGCTATTTTCTCTGCATGATCCTTGTATTTCGTAATATAAAATCTATACTCGGTTCCATTTGAATCTAATCTCTGTTTAATGTTAGACCAGAGTTCCTGACTCCTGCCGCTTCCGCCCATTTCATTAACAATGAAATAATACATTCAGTTCCCCCTCAAAAAAACACATACATCAAAAGTATAATAAGTCCAAGTCCAAGTATAAATGCTCCACCGATCAATAATCCTGCTTTAAGTGCTCCCATCATATACCATAATGTAGCTTTCTTATCTATATCGTTGGCCTGACTATAGTCAAAATTTTCTTCATATCCTGGCATGTCTCCATGATTGGCATGCTTGATCCTATTTTTTCCGAAGGAACTCGATGCACCGCCTGCCCCTTTTCCTCCAAGCTGCGAATACCTGTCAGGCATTCTTGGAAAGATAAGGTTACGTCTCTCGACAACACTCATATCAGCTATGATGTAGTCATCCATAGCTTCATCTTCTCTGGATTTTTCTTTTTCTTTTTCTTTAATTCTTTTCATATAACTCCATTAAAACATCGTATTTCACATGAATTTTCGTGACAAACAAAGCCTATCTGCTCATCACTGTAATTATATCATACCCCAAAAAAAGAATCCGCCTATATATTTATATATAAAAGCGGATTCAATATTATATGTATTAATTTATCTTATGCCTCGGCACTATTGCTAGAAGATGTAACATCCTCTACCGCCTCGCCCTGACCATTATATAAGTGGCACGCAACTCTGTGACCGGGTTCAAGTTCGCGAACCTCAGGAGCAACTGTTTTGCAGCATTCCATGCACTTTTCACAACGAGTATGGAACTTACATCCTGCAGGAGGATTGGCCGGTGAAGGAATACTACCTTCAAGAACGATTCTGTTCATATGTGCGTTAGGATCAGGAGTCGGAACAGCCGACAGAAGTGCCTGTGTATATGGATGCAGAGGATTATTAAAAATCCTGTCTGTAGGTCCTGTTTCAACAAGGCTTCCAAGATACATTACACCAACAGTATCGGAAATATGCTCTACAACAGAAAGATCATGCGAAATAAAAAGATATGTAAGGTTTCTCTTTTCCTGTAAATCTTTCAACAGATTGATGATCTGAGCCTGAATAGAAACATCAAGTGCAGAAACAGGTTCATCACACACTACAAACTCAGGTTTAAGTGCAATTGCTCTTGCTATACAGATTCTCTGTCTCTGTCCTCCTGAAAACTCATGAGGATATCTCTGCTTCTGGAATGGCTGAAGACCGCACTCATCCATAACCTTTTCAACATATGCATCATAATCCTTATCAGGAACAATGCCATGCTCTCTTACTGCCTCGCCTATTATCTCACCTATAGGCATTCTAGGCTGAAGTGATGAGAACGGATCCTGAAATATGATCTGCATCTCAGTACGTTTCTCATTCATTTCCTTATTGGAAAAATCATAAACTTCTTTTCCGTTAAAAAGAACATCACCAAAAGTTTTTTCTCCATCAAGACGAAGAATAGTACGACCTGTAGTAGTCTTGCCGCATCCTGACTCTCCAACGAGACCCATTGTCGTTCCTCTCTTAATAGAAAATGATACATCGTCAACAGCCTTAACATAACCTACAGTATGATTAAAAAATCCACCATGGATCGGGAAATATTTCTTTAAATGTTTTACTTCCAGGATGTTGTCATCCTGATTCATTGTATCGCTCACTGTGCGTCTCCTTCCGATTTGGATTCAACAACACCTTCCTCATAGTATCTATAGCAAGATACCATATGTGTATCACTTAGTTTAACCAAGGAAGGATAAGCACCATCACATTTATCTATACATTTTTCACATCTGTCCTTGAAATAGCAATAGTTAGGCATATTGATAGGATTAGGAACCTTGCCGGGTATAGAATATAGTTTATCAACCTTCTTACCTACAACAGGTTTACTGTCCATAAGTCCTATAGTATAAGGATGAGCAGGATGATAGAAGATATCCTCTGCTGTTCCCTGTTCTACTACTCTTCCGGCATACATAACTACGACATAATCGGCCATTTCTGCGATGACTCCAAGGTCATGAGTAATGAACATGATCGAAGCATTGATCTTGTCCTTAAGATTTTTCAAAAGTTCGAGGATCTGTGCCTGAATGGTAACATCAAGAGCTGTTGTAGGCTCATCTGCTATTATCATCTTGGGGTTACATGCAAGTGCCATAGCGATTACTATACGCTGTCTCATACCACCTGACAGCTCATGAGGATACATCTGATATACACCCTCTGTATTAGCTATTCCTACGATCTGAAGAAGTTCGATAGTTCTTCTCTTGATGTCTTCCTTGGTCTTGCCCTGTCCGTCATGAAGCTCGATTACTTCATCAACCTGCTCACCTATACGGAAAACAGGATTAAGTGCTGTCATAGGTTCCTGGAAGATCATGGAGATCTCATTACCTCTGAGCTTCTGCATAACTTCATCAGGAGCCTTGGTAACATCAATTGCTTTATCTCCAACGTTGAATCTGATAGCACCCTCTACGATCTGACCCTGTGGGCGCTGAAGCAGTTTCATAAGGGAAAGGCTGGTAACTGACTTACCACAGCCTGACTCACCTACAACTCCAACTGTCTTGCCCTTGGGTATATCAAAGGTAACACCATCAACAGACTTTACAGTACCTGCATCTGTGAAAAAGTATGTATGAACATTATCAAACTCTACTTCGTTATTAGAATCCTTCATCTCACATACATATTCAGATTCAGGTACATTCTTTCTTTTATTCTTGTTTTCAATTTCACTGGTTATTTTTCTATTGTATCTAGAAATTTCACGAATTTCTTTTCTTGAAAGATAACCATCTTTTGATTTATTAGCCATTAAACAATCCTCTTTTATCAACCAAGCCATAGCGGTCTTTGGTTATCTATTCATTCTAGGGTCAAATGCATCTCTAAGTCCATCACCTGCAAGGTTGAATGCAAGGACTGTAAGAAGAAGAAGCACGCCGGCAGGAATCCAAATAAACCAATAATTTGTCAAAACGAATGTATTATTAACATCGTTTATGATATTTCCCCAAGAAGCGAACGGGAACTTAACTCCTAGTCCAAGGAATGAAAGTGTAGCCTCTGTAATGATTGTTCCGCCGAGACCCATTGTCATTGAAACGATAAGCTGAGGAATTACATTAGGAACCAAATGCCTAAAGATTCTACGCTTAACTGAAAGACCTGTTGCCTCTGTTGCTGTCATGTACTCCTGCTCACGAAGAGACAGAATCTGGCCTCTTACCAGACGGGCAATTCCGGGCCATCCCAGGAATCCAAGAATCAACATCAAGTAGACCATTCTAAGCATAGGATCGACCTTAAGAGCATCCATAACAGCTCCAAGGATAATTATAAGTGGCATGGAAGGAATACAATAGAATACATCTACGATTCTCATGATAACCATGTCTACCCATCCGCCAAAGTAACCTGACAGACCTCCAAGTATAACTCCGAGACCCGTTGCAATGATCTCTACCAAA
This sequence comes from Lachnospiraceae bacterium, assembly GCA_017994075.1. Lineage (GTDB taxonomy): Bacteria > Bacillota > Clostridia > Lachnospirales > Lachnospiraceae > Lachnocurva. The sequence goes on along the minus strand of JAGOLM010000085.1, from coordinate 488 downwards.
AATCCGATTGTAAGGGATACACGACCACCATACATAAGTCTGGTGAGCATATCCATTCCGTTCTTATCCGTTCCAAGAGGATGCTTAAATGAAGGCTGTGAATATGTATCGTATACTCTTGTCTCTTTTTCCTGTTTTACAGACCAGATAAGCTTGGCAGGGCTATAGTTAAGTTCATAATTAAACTCAACACCCTTTTCATTCTTATATTTAAATACTTCATCATCCTTAGCTATTGTAGCAATAAGAGCATCTTTCCACTCTTTTGAAAGGATAACATCTGATGAGCTGGCAGAAACTACATATTTTGAAATATATCCAAATTCACTTCCACCCTTCGATACTACACCATCAGAATCAATCGTATAGTCCGTTCCATTGGCATTAAATGTGGTAGCATCGTTTGTATAAGCCTTGAGCCCTGCATATACTGTAGCAAAATCAATCTTGGTCACACCATCTGCACTTGAGAAGATTTCCTTATAGCA
>JAGOLM010000084.1 GCA_017994075.1 Lachnospiraceae bacterium | reverse complement strand
ATATAATGCTGTGCACTTCAGCCTTTTCTAATAATGCTGCCACGTCCTCCTTGGTAGCCAATTCCTCTGAAAATGCCGATGCACTCCCAGTACAGAGTCCCATTTTAAAAGCCTTTTCATAATCATGTGTTTCCATATAACCTGCCAAAAATCCGGCAACCATCGAATCCCCTGCGCCAATAGAATTGACTAATTTTCCCTTTGGAGAAGGAGCTTCAAATCTGTCACCGTCCTCTGTAACCATAACAGCGCCATCACCTGACATTGAAACAATGACATTTCTAGCACCCATTTCCTGTAGCTTAATAGCATATTTTGCGATCTCTGCCTTATCTTTTAGCTCTATTCCGAATATTTCTCCCAACTCATGGTGATTCGGTTTTATCAGAAATGGATGATACTTTAGTGCATTTACCAGCAGATCCTTGGTAGCATCTACGATAAAATTAATCTTATTATCTTTTAGTAATTCCATAATGTCCATATAGCTGGATCGTGGCATAACATCCGGGATATTTCCCGCCAATACAAGCGTATCGCCTTCCTGCAATTGCATCAGTCTCTCGTGTAATCTTTCGATATCATCATGACTGATCTCCGGTCCCTGGCCATTTATCTCAGTTTCTTTTTCCGTCTTCATTTTGACATTGATTCGGGTCATTCCCTCATCTACGGTGATAAATTCCTGGTGAACGTTTCTTTTTTTCAATAGCTCAAGTAAAACATCACCTGTTAACCCGGACAAAAATCCCAACGCAGTATTTTCATATCCGAGATTATTCAAAACAATGGATACATTAATACCCTTTCCACCCGGAAACAAAGTCTCGGATGTTGTCCTATTAAGCTCGCCATACCTGAAGCTGTCGACCTTAACGATATAATCTAATGACGGATTAAATGTAACAGTATAAATCATGTTTTCTCTTTTCTTCCTGTTTTCATAACCGAAGGATGCTTGTTATTGTTCTACAGTTTTTATATCCTGATCACGTTAGCGCATTTCAAAAATGTCTGCGGGATATTGCCGGTTGTGATCAGCCTGGCACTCTTAAATGATGCAAAGGAAACGCTAGATACCTGATCAAGCTTGCTGTCATCCGAGAGTACATAACATTCTTCACAATTTTCCATTGATATCTGCTTTACAAGAGCTTCTTTCACTTCCGGTGTGGAATACCCTTTTTGAATGCTGATTCCATTTGCACCCCAGAATCCCTTTGTAAAATTGTATTTAGCCAGGGTAACAACGGCCTCTTCTCCGACAATTGCTTCTGTAATTGCCTTGAATTCACCACCTAATAGGTATACCTTGAAATTTCTCGCTGCCAATAGTCTGGCATGAGATACTGCATTGGTAACAAAAGTCGTGCTACCCTGTGCAATATATTTAATCATTGCTTCTGTAGTTGTTCCTGCATCAAGATAAACAAAATCATCTGACCTGATAAGTCCTGCCGCATATTTTGCAATTCTGATCTTCGAATCGCGGTTCATCTCCTGACGCTTTTTGACATTTTCATCAAGAGTGGTAAGGCCTATGTTCTTTCGAACAGCACCGCCATAAACCTTGATCAGACTTCCATTGGCATTAAGAGTCGTAAGATCACGTCTGATCGTAGATTCGGAAGCATCAAGTTCCGCCATCAGCTGCTGGACGGTAACACTTCCCATTTCTTTTACTTTTGCCAAAATATACGCAAATCTTTCTTCTGTAAGCATTTTATGTCTTCCTCCATGTTCGTCCAAATCCACTCACATACGTTCAAGTCATATCTGGATTATATTTTGATTTTCAGTCACTGTCAATCATGTTCATTCACAAAGTTCCATCTGTTTTTTTGTGCAATCTTACTAGCTTTGCGCCCTTGTATTTTGTGCACAAATGAAAATCGGTCACTGTTATGTGACCGATTTTGACTGTTTTAAAATTTATTTATTTATTCATGTTTTATCAGAAACATTATTTTTTAATTGATCCCTTATGCTTCGATACTTTATGATCGGCCCATCGCCTGATAAAAGCATCTCATTGGAACGGTATGCTGATGCCTTGGGTCTCTGGGTTATAACGACCCGCTTGTCCTGACGCTCTATGGCAAGATTGGCAGGCTTACCCAACAGGGCTACCAAACCGTCAATAGGTCTAAATCCAGTCAATTTATCATAAAAACGAATATACAGAACTGTATTTTCCTCATCAACCGGAGCAAAAAATATCATTATCTTGATTTTGTCATTAATATGATTCATCCATATATTAGGAAATAAAAACTCTAGATATGTCTCTTTTATCTCACATTCTTCTGCTGGTCTAGGCGTTTGTCCCTGGTCTAACTCATTATTGGCACTTGTAATAAATCCTGACGGTACAAATTCGATCCGAGGTCCGTTGACAAGCGTTTTATTGCCACGGCCTATAGTATTATGATGTACAAATGGCAGATGAACTACGTCCAACTGGTTTTCAATACAGCGTGAATAATGTGAATTCCAATGATCTTCCAGTTCACTATATGTCCAGGATGAATCCATATTATCATAGAAAAACGGTGGTTCTCCTGTTGCGTTTTCGGCATCGCCGTACCACATATAGATAATTTCATTTTTCTCAATTATGGGCCAGCTTCTGACATTGTATCGACTGATATTCTCTGTGGAAGCTCTTCCATTGGCCGGAATCGATGTACAATCTCCACTCACACTAAATGTAAGCCCGTGAAATGGACATTGTATGCAATTTCCAACAACTTTGCCAATGCTAAGTGCTGCACCTCTGTGAGTGCACTGATCAGTAACGCATCCTACCTTGCCTTCTCCATTTCTGAATACCGCCAGGTCCATATTGAGCCTCTTCACCCCAATTATTCGGTCTCTTTTTACAGCCTTCGATGGAAGAATAGCATACCATTGATTTTTAATCATAGAAAACTCCCCTCTATCCAAATTAACTTATTTTATCCAATACCTGCTCGTTTCACTTATCGCTTAGTCATTAGGATTCAGCCATATAAAATTATTGCCTATTTACGTTTGATTTTATCATAATTTTATTTATATAGGTGTTTTTTATATCCTGTATTTCATTTATCTTTACATCACAAAATTTTATGTTAGAATCACCTTATAGTTATATTTGTTTATGCAGAGTAGAAGATCATGCGTTAAGTGCCGGGTGAACAGGGAGTTGTCATTCGGACGAAGAGTTTAGTCTCGCGATACGGTTTTCGCATCCCGCTGCTACATACGGGGATTATTTATAAACCTCCTTTATGTAGTTACTGGAAACTGCTGAAGGGAGGATTTTTTATGAAAAAAAATAACACACAAAAACATGGACGGATGTTTCGTCAATCCATGAACGAATTGAAGGTTACTCGAAATATGGTTCTATGTGGGCTCATGGCAGCACTTGCTGTAATAATGGGAACCTTTGCATCTGTTAAAATAGGACCTTACCTTAAGATTGGTTTTTCGGAATATCCAAACAGAATAGTCGAGTTTCTATTTGGCCCCGCAGTCGGAGCATTCTTTGGCACAGCCCTGGACCTCATCAAGTTCTTTGTGAGTCCTGATGGAATGTTCAATCCGATCTATACAATAATTGCATTTATATCCGGACTCGGCGGTGGATATATCCTCTATCGGAAAAAGCCGACCTGGAAACGGGTTCTTTTATCTCAGCTCTATATGAAACTGTTTGTTAATATTGTTTTAAACACTTTTGCGATGTATATAACTCTAGGTGATGGAGTGATCGGAATGGTCCCTTTTAGGATCGTAAAGAATCTGGTACAGCTTCCTGTCGATACTATTATTTTATATTTTGTACTGAATTATATTGCCAAGCTTGCCAAGAAAGAAAAATATTTTGAAAAGGATTTATGAAACCAAGACGCACAATTTATTGCTATTATTAAATGGAGGCACATATGGAAGTCAAGAAAAATGAACGCGAAAAACTCTTACGTGAACTATTAAAGACCACAGACGATGAGCTAGGCGATGAAGAATTATTACATATGCTAATATCCCAGAAACTATCTACCACTCCTGATGATTACAGTAATTCCACATTCGGACAAAGAGCAGCTGATACAGTGGCAAAGTTTGTTGGAAGCTGGGCTTTTATATTCATTTTTATTGGGATTATTTTCTTATGGATGCTCACCAATATACTTATGGCTACCAACGCTTTTGATCCATATCCGTTTATACTTCTGAATCTAGTCCTATCATGCGTGGCAGCTATCCAGGCGCCTCTTATCATGATGAGTCAGAACCGTCAGGAAGCCAAAGACCGTGAAAGAGCCGAAAGCGATTACCATGTTAATCTAAAAAGTGAACTCATCGTGGGCGATCTTCATGTGAAGCTAGACAGTATCCTCGATAATCAGAAGAAATTACAGCAAGAGCTGAAAGCGATTCGTAATGAGATAAAAAAATAAACTAGATTTATATGATTATCCCATCCATATGATCACATTCATGCTGAATGATCTGAGCTGTCCATCCGGAAAAATGGTCCTTATGTTGCTTGAAGCTCATATCCTGATATTCTACGTCTATATCTTTGTAACGTGTGGTTTTTCTGACCCCAATAAGGGATAGACAGCCCTCTTCAGTTTCATACTCACCATGTTTTTTCGTAATAACCGGGTTAAACATGATCATATTTTTAAGTCCGACATTGACAACAATGATCCGCTTTTTGATGCCTATCATATTGGCAGCCATACCAACACAACGCTCTGCATTAAATGCAAGCGTATCTAATAGGTCCTGTGCCACATTTATATTTTCCTTTTTTGCAGATTCCGATTTCTCCCCTAGAAAAAGCACATCCCTGCAT
>JAGOLM010000039.1 GCA_017994075.1 Lachnospiraceae bacterium | reverse complement strand
GGCGGCGGAAGAAAACCTTAGAAACAAAAGGGAACCGGTCATCCAAGACAGGGATCGATCCGTGCTCCTCAGTGGACAGGCGGCGGAGTTGTATTCGCACCCGTACCAAGAGATTATAGCTTCAAGATGAATAAAAAAGAGAAGAGAGCAGCTCTTAAGGGAGCACTTACTTCTAAGGTTCAGGACAATAAGTTAATCGTGATCGACGATCTTAAGCTTGATTCAATCAAGACAAAAGATATGCAGAACGTATTAAACGGACTTAATATAAACAAGACTCTTGTTGTTCTAGAGGCACAGGACAATAACAACGTTATTCTGTCAGCAAGAAACATTCCTAATGTTAAGCTTACTCATGCAGATTCAATCAGTGTATATGATGTCCTTAAGTACAACACAGTAGTTACAACTAAGGCTGCTGTTCAGAAAATCGAGGAGGTATACGCATAATGGCTAACGTTCAGTATTATGACGTCATCATTAGCCCGGTAGTAACCGAGAGAAGTATGAGCATGATGGCAGATAAAAAGTACACATTCCTTGTTCATCCCGATTCAAATAAGACGATGATCAAAGAAGCAGTTGAAAAAATGTTCGACGGCGTTAAGGTTGCATCAGTCAACACAATGAATGTACTTGGAAAAAATAAGCGTCGTGGTGCAACAACAGGTAGAACTGCAGCTTCCAAGAAAGCAATTGTAGCTCTTACTGCTGACTCCAAGGATATAGATCTTTTTCAGAATCTGTAAATTGGAGAAATATGCACAGTAAAGTGCGATAACAAACAGTCGAAAGGAGATAATAATGGGAATTAAGACATATAATCCCTATACACCTTCCAGAAGAAATATGAGCGGATCTGATTTCGCGGAGATCACAAAGAATACTCCGGAAAGATCACTCGTTGTTACTAAGAAGAAAACTTCAGGTCGTAACAATCAGGGTAAGATCACTGTTCGTCATCATGGAGGCGGAAACAGAGTTAAGTACAGAATCATTGATTTTAAGAGAAATAAAGACGACATGCCTGCTAAGGTTGTTGGTATCGAGTATGATCCTAACCGTACAGCAAACATTGCTCTTATCGCTTATGCAGATGGAACTAAGTCATACATCCTTGCTCCTGCAGGACTTAAGGACGGAATGACTGTTATGAACGGAGCTAACGCAGAAATTCGTGTTGGTAACTGCCTTCCTATCGAGAACATTCCCGTAGGTACTGAAGTTCATAACATCGAGTTGTATCCCGGAAGAGGCGGCCAGATGGTTCGTTCAGCCGGCGGTTCTGCACAGCTTATGGCAAAAGAAAATGGACATGCAACACTTCGTCTTCCTTCAGGAGAGATGAGAATGGTTCTTCTTACATGCCGTGCAACAATTGGTCATCTTGGAAATGCTGACCACAATCTTGTTAAACTTGGTAAAGCTGGACGTAAGAGACATATGGGAATTAGACCTACAGTCCGTGGATCAGCCATGAACCCTAACGACCATCCTCATGGTGGTGGTGAAGGTAAGGCTCCTGTTGGACGTCCTGGCCCTTGTACTCCCTGGGGTAAGCCTGCAATGGGTCTTAAGACCAGAAAGAGAAAGAAGCAGTCTAACAAGCTTATCATCAGAAGAAGAAACGGCAAAGCTATCAAATAAGGAGGAACTTCATGGCTCGTTCACTGAAAAAAGGACCTTTCGCAGACGAAAGTCTGCTTAAGAAAGTAAACGCAGTAAAAGAGTCCGGCGACAAGACAGTCATAAAGACATGGTCACGTCGTTCTACCATCTTCCCGCAGATGGTTGGACTTACAATAGCCGTACATAACGGCAAGACCCATGTGCCCGTATATGTCACAGAAGACATGGTAGGACACAAGCTCGGAGAGTTCGTAATGACTAGGACTTACCGCGGCCATCACGGAAACAATGATGAAAGAAAGAGCGCAGTAAGGTAATTTTCGAAAGGAGGTTTCATCATGGCTAAGGGACATAGATCTCAAATAAAGCGTGAGAGAAACAATAATACAGACAAAAGACCCTCAGCGAAGCTTTCTTTCGCTAGGATTTCTGTTCAGAAGGCTTGCTTCGTACTTGATGCTATCAGAGGCAAAGATCTCGAGACAGCATTAGGTATAGTATCGTACAACCCCAGATATGGTTCAAATCTTGTAAAGAAGCTTCTTGAGTCCGCAGCTGCTAATGCTGAGAACAATAATGGAATGAAGAAAGAGAACCTATATGTAGCAGAGTGCTACGCAAACAAGGGACCGACGATGAAAAGAATTCATCCCAGAGCACAGGGCAGAGCTTATCGTATAGAGAAGCGTATGAGCCACATTACAGTGGTTCTGGATGAAAGATAAGGAGGAACAGAATGGGACAGAAAGTCAATCCTCATGGTTTAAGAGTCGGCATTATCAAAGACTGGGGCTCCAGATGGTATGCTGACAAGGAATTCGCTGATTACCTCATCGAAGATCAGAAAATCCGCAAATTCCTTAAAAAGAAGCTTTACGCTGCAGGAATCGCTAATATCGATATCGAGCGTGCTTCTGACCGTGTTAAGGTTATCGTTTATACAGCTAAGCCTGGTGTCGTAATCGGTAAGGGCGGAGCTGAAATCGAAAAAATTAAGTCTGAAGTTCAGAAACTTACAGACAAAAAGCTTGTAATCGACATCAAGGAAGTTAAGCGCCCTGATGATGATGCACAGCTTGTAGCTGAGAATATTGCTCAGCAGCTTGAGAACCGTGTAACATTCCGTCGTGCTATGAAGTCATGCATGACAAGAACTATGAAATCTAACTATGTTCAGGGTATCAAGGTTCAATGTTCAGGACGTCTCGGCGGAGCGGACATGGCAAGAAAAGAATCCTATAATGAAGGTACCATTCCTCTTCAGACACTTCGTGCAGATATTGATTATGGATTTGCAGAAGCTGATACAACCTATGGCAAGGTTGGAGTTAAGGTTTGGATCTACAAGGGAGAAGTTCTTCCTAATAAGAACAAAAAGGGAGGAGTGAACCGCAATGTTAATGCCTAAGAGAGTAAAGCATAGAAAGCAGTTCCGCGGAAGCCTCGCAGGTAAGATTTCTAGAGGTAATACAATTGCAAGCGGTGACTACGGTATAGTTTCCCTCGATCCTTGTTGGATCAAATCCACACAGATCGAAGCAGCCCGTGTAGCCATGACAAGATACATCAAGCGTGGCGGTAAAGTATGGATTAGAATTTTCCCGGATAAGCCTATTACATCTCAGCCTGCTGAGACTCGAATGGGAAAAGGAAAGGGAGCTGTTGACCATTGGGTAGCTGTTGTTAAGCCTGGTCGTGTAATGTTTGAGATTTCAGGCGTATCTGAAGAAGTTGCTCGTGAAGCACTTCGTCTGGCTTCTCATAAGCTTCCTTGCAGATGCAAGATAATGGCCCGTGAAGGACTGGAAGGCGGTGAAGCAAATGAAAACTAAGGATTATGTACAAGATATTCGTACAAAGTCTGAAGAGGAACTTTCTGCCGAGCTTACTGATGCTAAGAAGGAACTCTTCAACCTGAGATTCCAGAATGCTACTAATCAGCTGGAAAATTCAGGAAGAATAAAAGAAGTAAGAAGAAATATAGCCCGTATACAGACGCTTATCACTGAGAAGCGGATGGCAAGGTAATCCAGATACTATCGAAAGGAGAATAGATCGTGGAAGAGAGAAATCTTAGAAAAACACGTGTCGGCGTTGTAACATCCGACAAGATGGACAAAACGATCGTAGTAACCATACGTGATAATGAGCGCCATCCTCTTTATAATAAAATAGTAAAGAAGGCTTATAAGCTTAAGGCTCATGATGAAAATAATGAAGCACACGTTGGCGATACGGTTAAGGTAATGGAAACTCGTCCTCTCTCAAGAGAAAAGAGATGGAGACTTGTATCCGTTATCGAAAGAGCTAAATAATTAGGATTAAGGAGGGTTGTCATGGTACAGCAGGAAAGTAGATTAGTTGTAGCCGATAACACCGGCGCAAAAGAACTCCTCGTAATCCGTGTTACAGGAGGCTCAACAAGAAGATATGCAAATATCGGCGACATAGTTCGTGCTTCTGTTAAAGAGGCAACACCCGGCGGAGTTGTTAAAAAGGGTGATGTCGTAAAGGCTGTTGTTGTTCGTACAAAGAGAGGCGTTCGTCGTAATGACGGATCTTACATCAAGTTCGATGAGAATGCAGCAGTTATCATAAAGGATGACAATAATCCTACAGGAACACGTATTTTTGGACCGGTTGCAAGAGAACTTCGTGAAAAAAAATTCATGAAAATAGTTTCTCTGGCTCCCGAAGTATTGTAGGAGGTAACTAAATGACATCAAAGATTAAGGTCGGCGATACCGTAAAAGTAATTGCAGGTGTCGACAAAGATAACGAAGGAAAGGTCCTTTCCATCGATCATAAGAACCATCGTGTTGTCGTTGAAGGTGTTAATGTTCGTACAAAGCATGAAAAGCCCAGCATGTCAAACCAGAATGGTGGACGTGTTGAAAAGGAAAAGCCTGTTGACATTTCAAATGTAATGCTTCTTGTAAACGGTAAACCTTCACGTGTCGGTTTTAAAGATGAAAACGGCAAAAAAGTACGTGTAGCAAAAGCTACAGGCGAAATGATCGATAAATAAACGGAAAGGAGGAATAGATTTTGAGCAGAATTAAAGAAGAATATCTGAATAATGTTACCAAGCAGATGACAGAGAAGTTCGGATATAAGAACGTAATGGAAATTCCTAAGATTGAGAAGATCGTCATCAATATGGGTGTCGGCGAAGCTAAGGAAAATGCAAAGCTCCTTGATGCAGCTGTAGCAGATATGACTGCTATTGCTGGTCAGAAGCCCATCGTTACTAAAGCAAAGAACTCAATCGCTAACTTCAAGTTAAGAGAAGGCCAGGGAATCGGATGCAAAGTAACACTTCGTGGTGAAAAAATGTATGATTTCCTTGATCGTCTTGTAAATCTTGCACTTCCCCGTGTACGTGACCTCAGAGGTGTTAACCCTGATGCGTTCGACGGAAGAGGTAACTACGCACTTGGTATCAAGGAACAGATTATCTTCCCTGAGATTGAATATGATAAAGTAGACAAGATCAGAGGTATGGATATCATCATTGTTACCACTGCTAAGACAGACGAAGAGGCACGAGAACTGCTTAGATTCTTCGGCATGCCTTTTGCAAAGTAATTAGGAGGAAAACATGGCTAAGAAATCAATGAAAGTTAAGCAGGCAAGAAAGCAGAAATTCTCCAGTAGAGAATATACACGCTGCAAGATCTGCGGTCGTCCTCATTCTGTTCTGAAAAAGTACGGAATCTGCAGAGTATGTTTCCGTGAACTTGCATATAAGGGTGAAATCCCTGGAGTAAAGAAAGCTTCTTGGTAAGCTGTTTGAGGAGGACAATAGCATGAATATAAGTGATCCTATTGCAGATATGCTTACTAGAATCCGTAATGCAAATACTGCAAAGCATGATAAAGTTTTGGTTCCCGTTTCTAAGATCAAAGTTTCTATCGCAGATATCCTTGTAGATGAAGGATATGTCGAGAAATATGAGATCGTTGACGGTGATAAATTCCAGAACATAGAGATTACACTTAAGTACAATGGCGCAAAGAAAGAAAAGATTATTTCTGGTCTTAAGAAGATTTCAAAACCTGGTCTTCGCGTATACGCAGGCAAGGATGATGTGCCCAGAGTACTCAGCGGTCTTGGAACCGCAATTCTCTCTACAAATAAGGGAGTAATCACAGACAAAGAAGCTAGAAAGCTTGGAGTCGGTGGAGAAGTTCTTGCTTACATTTGGTAAGCTTGACAACATATTGAAACGATAAGTATAAACTGATCTATTAGATCGGACATACAAAAAAATTAGGAGGTACGGGCATGTCACGTATAGGAAGAATGCCAATCGCAGTACCGGCAGGAGTAACTGTTGATATTGCAGAAAATAATCATGTGACTGTAAAAGGTCCCAAAGGAACACTGGTAAGAGATCTCGCTATTGAGATGACTATCAGAAAAGAAAACGATGAGATCATCGTTGAGAGACCCAATGATTTAAAGAAAATGAGATCACTTCATGGCCTTACCAGAAGCTTGCTTCAGAACATGGTAACTGGCGTAACTGAAGGATATACCAAGACTCTTGAAATCAACGGCGTCGGCTATCGTGCAGAGAAATCAGGAAAAAATCTTACACTTCATCTTGGATATTCACATCCTGTTGATATGGTAGATCCTGATGAAATTGAGTCAAAAGTCGAAGGCAATAATATCATTATTTCCGGAATTGACAAGGAAAAGGTCGGACAGTTTGCCGCAAATATCCGCGACAAGAGAAAGCCTGAACCGTACAAGGGTAAGGGTATTAGATATTCGACTGAACATGTTCGCCGTCTTGCAGGTAAGACCGGTAAGAAGTAATTGGAGGAGTGAGAGATATGATAAACAAAAAGTCCAGATCTTTAATCCGTGAAAAGAAACACAGAAGATTAAGAAATCATCTCGTTGGCACCCCGGACAGACCGCGTCTCTGCGTATTCAGAAGTAACAAGAATATATATGCTCAGATCATCGATGATGAAGCAGCTAACACTCTTGTTGCAGCATCTACACTTGAGAAAGATATTAAGGCAGATTTGAATAACACAGATGATACAGATGCAGCTAAAGCTCTCGGAACAGCCATCGCAAAGAAGGCTATTGAAAAGGGTATCAAGACTGTCGTATTCGATAGATCAGGCTACATCTATAAGGGTAAGGTAGCTGCTGTTGCAGAAGCTGCTAGAGAAGCTGGCCTGGAATTTTAAGGAGGAAAACGACAAATGAAGCGTACCATTATTGATCCGGGTCAGCTTGAATTAGATGACCAGGTAGTAGCAATCAAGAGAGTAACCAAGGTTGTTAAGGGCGGACGTAATATGCGTTTCGCTGCTCTCGTTGTAGTCGGAGACCATAACGGACACGTTGGTGCCGGTCTTGGTAAAGCTACTGAGATTCCTGATGCTATCCGTAAGGGTAAGGAAGACGCAATAAAGAATCTTATTGAAGTTAAAATGAATAAGAACCATAGCATTACTCATGATATTATCGGAAAGCACACTGGAGCAACAGTACTTCTTAAGTCAGCTCCCGATGGTACCGGTATTATCGCAGGTGGCCCAGCACGTTCTGTATGTGACCTTGCAGGTATTCAGAATATCCGTACAAAGTCTCTTGGATCATCCAATAAACAGAATGTTGTATTGGCTATTCTTTCAGCACTTTCAGAGCTTAAATCCCCTGAAGAGGTTGCAGCACTGCGCGGTAAGACCGTAGCTGATATGCTTGGTTAAGGAGGAAATCATGGCTAAAAATTTGAAAATTACACTTGTGAAGTCAAAAATCGGTCAGGTTCCCAAGAACGTTAAGATTGTTAATGCAATGGGTCTTCACAAAATTAATTCCACAGTAGTTCTTCCTGATAATGCATCTGTAAGAGGCATGATTCAGAAGGTTAATCATATGATTAATGTGGAAGAGGTAGAAGCTTAATACTGAAATTAGGGAGGTATTAAAATGGATTTATCTAATTTATCTCCGGCAGAGGGAAGCGTACACAGCGACAACTTTAGAAGAGGCCGCGGTCACGGTTCAGGAAACGGAAAAACAGCAGGTAAGGGACATAAGGGACAGAAAGCACGTTCTGGATCACCCAGACCTGGTTTCGAAGGCGGTCAGATGCCTTTGATCAGAAGAATCCCCAAGAGAGGGTTCACAAATAGAAATACAAAGGTAATCGTATCTATTAATGTATCAGTTCTTGATAGATTCGAAGATGGAACAGTAATCGACTCTGAACTTCTTAAGAATACAGGTATTGTTAAGAATGCAAGAGACGGAATTAAAATTCTCGGAAATGGAGAGATCACAAAAAAGCTTCAGGTTAAGGCTAATGCATTCAGTGCTTCCGCTAAAGAGAAGATTGAAGCAGCAGGCGGAAGCTGCGAGGTGATCTAAATGTTCGAGACCGTTCGCAATGCTTTTAAAATCAAAGACCTGCGAAAGAGGTTGTTCTTTACATTCTTGATGCTGATTGTAATTCGTTTTGGTTCCCAGATTCCTTCTCCCGGTGTACGGGAGGGAGTCTTTAAGGAACTATTCGGTTCAGCTGGCGATTCAATGAACTTTTTTGATGCAATTACTGGTGGTTCGCTTGAGAGAATGAGTATTTTTGCTCTTAACATAACACCATATATTACATCATCAATTATTATCCAGCTTCTCACAATTGCTTTTCCCAAGCTTGAGGAGATAACCAGAGATGGTGAGCAGGGTAGAAAGTTTATGACCAAGATTACACGTTATGTGACAGTTGGTCTTTCACTTATGGAATCAACTGCTATGGCTATTGGATTCGGAAGAAGTGGTTACCTGACTAGCTATAATGCATTTTCAGTGATCACACTTGTTGCAGTATTAACTGCAGGTTCAACGATTCTTATGTGGCTTGGTGAGAGAATTACGGACAACGGCGTGGGCAATGGTATTTCAATAGTGTTGATCATCAACATTATTTCTAGAATGCCTCAGGACCTTACAACACTCTTTGAACAGTTCATTAAGGGAAAGAGAGTAGCAAACGGAATCTTAGCTGGAGTGGTTATAGCAGCTATCATTATTGCAATTGTAGTTATGGTAGTAATTCTCCAGGGAGCAGAGAGAAGAATCCCTGTTCAGTATTCTAAGATGCTGAGAGGAAGACGTACATATGGTGGACAGAGCTCACACATTCCGCTTAAGGTTAATACCGGCGGTGTAATGCCTGTTATTTTTGCCCAGTCATTGATGCAGACACCTGTTATAATTTGTTCTTTTATGGGAATAGCACAGGGAACTGGTGTATGGGCCGGATTACTTAGAGGTCTTTCTGAAAATAATTGGTTTAATAAAAACAATTGGATATATACCATTGGTGCTCTTGTGTATTTCTTGTTAATAGTTGCTTTTGCTTATTTCTACACATCGATATCATTCAATCCTCTTGAGATTGCAGATAATATGAAGAAATCGGGTGGTTTTATTCCTGGGATCAGACCTGGAAGACCTACAAGCGAATATTTGGCAGCTATTCTCAGCAAGATAGTATTGATCGGAGCGCTCGGACTTTCAATCGTTTCATTGACACCAATCGTTTTAAATGGTCTTACCACAGCAAATGTTTCGTTTGGTGGTACTTCAATAATCATTGTAGTCGGAGTTGTTATAGAGACACTTCAGCAGATTGAATCCCAAATGCTTGTTAGAAACTATAAGGGATTCCTAAGCGAACAGTAAAGGAGAAGCCGATGAAGATCATTATGCTCGGTGCACCTGGTGCCGGCAAGGGAACAATTGCTTCAAGACTTGGAGCCAGACGCAATATTCCTCATATCTCTACAGGAGATATTTTCAGAGAGAATATTAAGAATGAGACAGAACTTGGTAAAAAAGCCAAATCCTATATGGATGAAGGCGGATTGGTACCTGATGAGCTGACATGTGATCTTGTGGCTGATCGTATTAAGCAGGATGATTGCAAGAACGGGTTTATCCTCGATGGATTTCCAAGAACCATTCCACAGGCGGAAGCGCTTGACAAGGTTCTTGAGGCATCCGGAGAAAAGGTTGATTTTGCTATTGACCTGGAAGTTGAAGATGATGTGATCGTCAAGAGAATGTCAGGTAGACGTTCTTGCTCAAAGTGTGGTAGGATATACCATACGGTGACGCCAGAACTTAAGCCAAAAAATGATGGAATTTGTGATTCGTGTGGTGGAGATTTGGTTCTTCGTGATGATGACAAAGCTGAGACAGTTCTTAAAAGACTGAATGTTTATCACGAACAAACAGAACCACTTATCAAGTATTACGGCAATAAAAATGTTCTTCATGAGGTATCAGGTATTATAGGTATTGATGAAGAAATAAGAATCATTGAAGAAATAATAAAGTAATTAATACGGGAGGAACGGATTTGTCAAAAGCAGACACTATTGAGGTCGAAGGTACAGTACTTGAAAAGTTACCAAATGCAATGTTTCAGGTAAAACTTGAAAATGGACTTGAAATTCTTGCTCATATTAGCGGGAAGCTTAGAATGAATTATATTAGAATTCTTCCCGGTGATAAGGTAACGATCGAGATGTCTCCTTATGACCTTACAAAAGGAAGAATTGTCTGGAGAGATAAATAAATATTGACATTTTACCCGGCTGTAGATATAATCTTACTCGGACGCTTTTAGGGTAGAGTTTTGCTCAATTATAAAAGTGTAGTACGGATAAGATTTTTATATTCAGGAGAGGAGGTAATCCTTTGAAGGTTAGATCTTCTGTAAAACCTATGTGCGAAAAGTGCAAGGTAATCAAAAGAAAGGGAAAGATCAGAGTAATCTGTGAGAATCCCAAGCACAAGCAGAGACAGGGTTGATCCTTGATCTCTTAACTAAATTTATGCGGCTGCAGTCTGCAAAAGCGCAGACTGATTCAAATAAACATGGGTCTGTCTTTTTTACATACCGACTGACAGGCTCAGATTGTTTTGTATTTTAAAAAAAGTGGAGGTACAGATACACATGGCTCGAATTGCAGGTGTAGATTTGCCGAGAGAAAAGAGGATCGAAATCGGTCTTACTTATATCTACGGAATCGGCAACACAGGTGCTGCTAAGATCCTTGAAGTTTCAGGAGTTAACCCTGATACAAGAGTAAAAGATCTTACAGATGATGAAGTCAAAAAGCTTAGCGAAGCGCTCGATGAGAGCGGCATCATGGTAGAGGGCGACCTTAGAAGAGAGACATCTCTTAATATTAAGCGCCTTACTGAGATTGGCTGCTATCGTGGAATTCGCCACAGAAAGGGACTGCCTGTACGTGGACAGAAGACTAAGACTAATGCCCGTACTAGAAAAGGCCCTCGCAAGACT
Organism: Lachnospiraceae bacterium; assembly: GCA_017994075.1. Classification (GTDB taxonomy): domain Bacteria; phylum Bacillota; class Clostridia; order Lachnospirales; family Lachnospiraceae; genus Lachnocurva. Next base: position 4,766 of record JAGOLM010000039.1, on the reverse strand, counting down.
ATTGCAAACAAGAAGAAGTAGTTTCGGTAATAATTAAGAAAGTAGGTTAGTTTTATTATGGCTAAAACAGCTAAAAAAGTCACGAAGAAACGTGTCAAGAAAAACGTTGAACATGGCCAGGCACATATCCAGGCATCTTTTAATAACACAATTGTTACATTAACTGATGCTAACGGCAATGCTCTTTCATGGGCATCTGCAGGTGGCCTGGGATTTAAGGGTTCAAGAAAATCTACTCCGTATGCTGCACAGATGGCAGCGGAAACAGCGGCAAAGGCTGCAGCTCCAACAGGACTGAAGTCAGTAGATGTTATGGTTAAAGGACCCGGATCAGGAAGAGAAGCAGCTATAAGAGCACTCTCTGCAAGCGGAATTCTGGTTACAAGTATCCAGGATGTTACACCGGTTCCTCATAATGGATGCCGTCCGCCGAAACGTAGAAGAGTCTAATTAGGAGGGAAATAAATAATGGCAGTTAATAGAACACCTGTCTTAAAGAGATGTAGATCCCTCGGCCTTGATCCTATATATCTCGGAGTAGATAAAAAGTCAAGAAGACAGCCGAGAAATACCCGTCGTAAGGTATCTGAATATGGTCTTCAGCTCAAAGAGAAGCAGAAAGCTAAGTTTATATACGGAGTGCTTGAAAAGCCTTTCCGTAATTATTATGCAAAGGCTACAAGAATGAAGGGAATGAATGGTGAAAACCTCATGACCATGCTTGAAAGCCGTTTTGACAGCGTTGTATTCCGTCTCGGATTTGCACGTACAAGAAGAGAAGCACGTCAGCTTGTTGATCACAAGATGTTCCTTGTAAATGGTAAGAAAGTTAATATTCCTTCATACCTTCTTAAGGCTGGCGACGTAATTGAAGTTGCTGATAAGAAAAAGAGTCTTCAGAGATTCAAGGATATCAAAGAGACTACTGATGGCAGATTAGTACCTGATTGGCTTGAATGTGATAATGAGAATTTCAAGGCTACTGTTAAGAATCTTCCGACAAGAGATCAGATTGATGTTCCTGTCAACGAGATGCTTATAGTCGAGTTGTATTCTAAATAATTAAGTAAGGTCACTTAGACATAGTACAGGATGGAGGTACAGTGGTGTTCGATTTCGAAAAACCCAATATTGAAATAGCCGAATTGTCAGAGGACAAGAAGTATGGCCGTTTCGTCGTAGAACCTCTCGAACGCGGATATGGTACTACGCTTGGCAATTCTCTTCGCAGAATCATGCTTTCATCTCTTCCGGGTGCTGCAGTAAGTCAGGTTAAGATTGATGGCGTCCTGCATGAGTTCAGCTCAATACCGGGAGTTAAGGAAGACGTTACTGAGATCGTTCTGAATATCAAGGGCCTTGCTATCCGTGATAACAGCGGTGACAACGAACCTAAGAAGGCATATATTGACTTCGAGGGTGAGGGTGTTGTAACTGCCGGTGATATCCAGGTAAGCGATGATATAGAGATTATGAACAAAGATCTTGTCATTGCTCATCTGAATGGCGGTTCTGACAGTAAGTTAGCTATTGATATGACTATCACAGACGGCAGAGGATATGTCTCCTCAGATAAAAACAAGACAGATGATACTCCTATTGGAGTAGTTGCTGTAGATTCTATATATACACCTATTGAGAGAGTCAATCTTAAGGTTGAGAATACTCGTGTTGGCCAGCAGACAGACTTTGACAAGCTGACATTGGATGTATATACAAACGGAGCTCTTGGACCTGATGAGGCAGTTAGCCTTGCAGCCAAGGTTATGTCTGAACATCTTCAGCTTTTTGTTAATCTTACAGAGAACGCAATTAATGCAGAGGTTATGGCCGCTAGTCCTTCAGATAAGGACAGTAAGGCAATTGCTATGACAATTGATGAACTTGAACTTTCTGTTCGTTCATTCAACTGTCTAAAGAGAGCCGGCATTAATACTGTTGAGGAGCTTACAAATAAGACTCCTGACGAGATGATGAAAGTTCGTAATCTTGGTAAGAAATCTCTTGATGAGGTTTTTGCTAAGCTTGATGAACTCGGACTCAACCTTCGTACAGCTGAAGATTAATTATTATAAACACAGGTTGATTGCTTGTGGAACTTGAAGTAGATAAGTCCAAAAGGCGCTAACTTCAAGCCTTCCATGTGGCAGTATAATAGTGCCGGGAAAGTAAGACCATAGGGCGTTGAACGGTACGCCGCAAAAGGAGAAATAAAATGGCAAAGTATAGAAAATTAGGAAGAACATCTTCACAGAGAAAAGCACTTCTTAGAAATCAGGTTACAAACCTTCTTAACAACGGAAAGATCATTACTACTGAGTCTAAGGCTAAGGAAGTAAGAAAGATCGCTGAGAGCTATATTGCACTTGCTATCCGTGAAAAAGATAATTTCGAAGACGTTACTGTTCAGGCTAAAGTTGCCCGTAAGGACAAGGATGGCAAGAGAGTAAAGGAAGTTGTTGACGGTAAGAAAGTTACTGTATACGACACAGTAGATAAGCAAATCAAGAAGGATATGCCTTCTAGACTTCACGCTCGTCGTGAAATGCTTAAGTATTTCTACCCTGTTACTGAGGTAGTGACTAAATCAAAGAGAAATTCTGTTAATCTTCCGAACAAGATGTTCGATGAGATCGCTCCTAAATACGCTGACCGTAATGGTGGTTACACCAGAATCGTAAAGATTGGTCAGAGAAAAGGCGATGCAGCAATGGAAGTTCTGCTCGAACTTATCTAAAATACAAAACAGTCGGTAAAATAAGCACTCCGTTTGGAGTGTTTATTTTTTTGCAAATTTATAAATATATACAATATCAATATCAAATCTACACACCAAAATCAATTTTGCATATCAACTTTCATAAGCCTATACATATGAAATTGTTTTCTTTAGGTATTTATCTGAAAAAAGCTCATGTATTAAAAGACATAGTTGAAAAACTGACATGTGCAGTCATATATTACGTTGATTGTAAAAAAATTTGATACAAATAGGACATGATAGAAGGCAAAAATCAAAAAAAGTTATATGTAGACATTAAAATGCATTCAAATATAAAAAAATAACGGGCAACAAGTGTCACGTGGCACTTAATAACAAAAAATCGTTAATGTTGTGTTACATTTAACATAATTCAAAAGCAAATCAAAAACAAAACAGTAAACCCTACATACAGCGTATCTAAAGTAATATAATGCGCTGCTATTATATTTACACATCATAATAGACAAAAAAGAGTTGAAATATTTATGTAATATATATATGATGATAAATGCCATTTGGCATTGTTGAGACTGAAATTCGAGACTAAATTATATATATGAGAAAAGGATTTTCCTGAAAGAGGGTTTCGGGAACGCAGAGTTAAAAAGGGTGCATTGATGACAGAGCTCGCTTCGACATAAATAGGCGAGATCTGTGTGATTTAGATTTTAGGGAAAAGTCTAAAGGGAGGGTATTTTAATGAAGAGACAGGTCAAGAAGAGAATAATATCATTTATTGCTCTTATTGCAATGCTTCTGACAACGGTTCTATCTACTGGCAATCTATCCAAGGTTAAGGCAGATGTTACCGCTGGGGGAAGTGGGGCTATCACTGAGTTAAAGGGCGGTGAAAAGGTTGTGCTTTACAATCCTGACAGCAAAAATCCGGGATCAGGATATGTTTTAAGCACAGCAATTAGTAATAAAAATAAGATGACAGCAGTTGCGGCAAATGAAAAAGATAACAAGATAATTTCGTCCGCAGAATATTCAGTTCTTGAAGTTACTGTTGATGCTGATAATTTTATTACGCTTAAGGATGCATCTGGAAAGTACTTAAGGGGAGATGATAATAACGCTCTTACACTTTCGGATACGATTGATGCAAAATGCAGATGGAGCCTTGAAACAATAAACAAGGTACTTATGATCAAGAGTGCGACATTGAGAACGGCACCATCTAAAAGTGCGCCTGATGGCAATCCGATTGCTATAGGATGTAATGGAAAAGATTTTGCTACTTACTCTGCATCTGCAAGTAACACGGCAAAAGATACCATTAGGGTTATAAATGCGGATTATGTATCTGTTAATTCAACACCAACAGAACCAACAACACCAACAGAACCAACAACACCAACAGAACCAACGACACCAACAGAACCAACAACACCAACAGAGCCTACAACGTCTGACAAACCTGCGGATGATGCTATTATTAAGGATGGCTCTGAGATAGTTATAGTTAATTCTTTCAGCAACAAGTCTATTTCGGTGAATCCAACCAGTGATTCAAAAAGACTAAATATCGAGGATGTTTCCATTAATGGCACTTCAATATGTGCAACAGGTAAAACAGCATTACTTAAGGTTAAGGCTGTAATTAAGGATAATGTAACTAAGTATGAATTTATACTTGGATCGGGAAAAGATGCAAAGTATCTCGCTGGAGACAAGGACAGCAAACTTATATATACAGCAGATGAGTCTGATTATAGTCTTTGGATACTGGAAAAGGGCAAAACAGAAGGCACCTATTTTATAAAAAATAATGCCGCGATGTATAAGAATAATGCACAGTATCTACAGTGCAATACAAAATACAATAATATATCTTTATATAGTACAGCGGATAAGGGAACTGACTATGAGTTTAAGTTCTATAACAAAAACGATGTTATAAGGACATTTGATGTCGATAAAAATGTAAAATGCAAAGTCACACAGCTAGGTGGCAGCGCTAGTTATGATGTTAAGACCGGAACTCATACAGAGACCAAGA
>JAGOLM010000083.1:3444-4944 GCA_017994075.1 Lachnospiraceae bacterium | reverse complement strand
AAGACTCCAAAACTAAGTGACGCCCATAGGCAGATCCTTCCGTTTAAATTGAACTTAAACTCACTATAGTCCCACCATACTGCGTGAAACATCTTTTCCATTATATAAGATGTAGCATACTCCAGGACCACACTTCCTATCATAGCAACCAGAAATATCTTCCATGCGGGATAATCCACTTTCCCCATTCCTGGAAGCAGTTTTGATACCATAACTATTCCTATTGTCCCAGCTCCATATATAGGTATGACTGGACCAAATAGGAAACCTCTGTTAGACCATTCATGATCCTTAATCGTCATATAGAAAGATTCCCAAACCCAACCAAAAAAACTTGCAATTATGAAATAAATAAAGTATGTACTAAATATCATTTTGTAGTCTCTTTTCCTGTCTTGTTCATCTTCTCCCAAACGGTAGCCTGCTTATCGGCAATGGTTACTACCCAGGCTTCCCTGTATTTCGGAGGGATCACGGTAAGAGGCCACATATGTTTCTTGATGGCATCTCTTTCCACATCCGTGAGGTCAAAATCTCTGTCCGCATTACTAAGTGCTGTTCCCGGATGATAGAATCCATGGAGTCTGGGATGTATATCTCCCTCTCCTCCGGTGTGCCAGTCATATAGGAAATAATCATGTAAAAGCGCACTGCATACCAGCTTTTTCCTGTCACATCCAATCTTCAGTGCACCATCTATGCCAAGGGCAAAATGGGCAACATGAAGCTCGTGACTATATACACTGTACATTGAGTGCTGAATATATTTCTTTTGAATCTTGAATGTCTCATGACAAAGTATATTGTCAGCGAAAGGTCTTAATTCTTCTTCTATTTCTGTATCTGTAATCATTATTCCTCTTTTTTTATACAGATCATTGACTGTATAACATTGATATAACCTTTTATCTTTTTAATGCCTGTTAAAATAACAGCACCTTCTGATATCATCTTATCCTCTTTTTTATTATTTGAAAAGACATTAATTTAAACAATCTTTGTGTCAATTAATTTAATTATTTTGAGAATTTGATCATAGCTTCCACACCGCTTGTAGATGGGAACATATCCACCAGTTTAAATCTGTCAGCCCTATAACCCGCTTCCATAAATGCCGGGATGTCCCTTGCAAGGCTGGTAGGCTTGCATGCAATATATATTATGTTTTTTACACCATATCCAAGTATCTTACCCAGTGCCTTTTGAGATACTCCGTCTCTCGGAGGATCTAGAACAATTGTATCCGGGATCGTATCAAGGCTCTCTAACACCTTAAATACATCTCCTGCTATAAAATCGCAATTCGTAAGTTTGTTAAGCTCTGCATTCTCTTTGGCTGCTTCCACTGCTTCTTCTACGATCTCAACACCAGTGACATGTGTAGCTGCAGGTGATAGAACCTGAGCAATCGTTCCTGTACCGGAATATAGGTCAAATACCTCTCCGAGAAACCTATTTTCTTCTTTATCTGTATCTTTATCTATATCTTTATCTTTATCT
>JAGOLM010000083.1:0-3344 GCA_017994075.1 Lachnospiraceae bacterium | reverse complement strand
TCTTTATCTGTATCTTTATCTATATCTTTATCTTTATCTATATCTTTTTCTATAGTCTTTTCTTCACAGACCTCATTACCATTTGAATAATTTCGTCCGGTTATGAATTCTCTGGCTGTTTCATATAGTTTCTCAGCTCCTAAAGTATTGGTCTGGAAAAACGAAAAAGGTGTAACCTTAAAATCAAGTCCCAGTATCTCATCGTAGAAATAATCTGTCCCGTACAATATATCTGTACCCTCATCAATAACGGCATCTGCAGATCGGTCATTTCTAGTATGAAGTATCCCCTGTATCTCACCACCATTTATCTCTGACAGTAGTCTGTCACACCATTCTCGAAGCATAGATTTCTCAGCCTCAGGATCAATGTCTGTTGATGTGATAAGATCTATTAGATACTGATTACTTTTCTCTCCTTTTCTCAGAAGCAGATGTCTCAGATAACCTGTATGAGCCATCTTATGAAAAAAGGGAAGTCCCTTTTCCCTATAGTAATCTGCCGTTATGGTAAGGATTTTCCTAAATACAGAATCCATGATCCTGCAATCATATACTTCCTCTATATCGTAAAAAGAACCTCTTCTATGCATTCCCAGACGAAGAGGACCATCCTTTTCTTCATTTCCAAATGACAGTTCCATCTTGTTACGATACTCTGATGATTTAGGGCTCCCTATTATGCCTTCATTAATAGAATCAAGAAGTTCTTCTCCCATTACCGGGACAAAGAGCTGTCTCATCTCAGCTTCTTTTATCTCCAGCTGTTTATCATAGGGCACTGATTGCATCAGACACCCACCACATATATTAAAATGGGGACATACTGAATCTCCTGACAACTCAAAAGAAGACGGCTGTAGTATTTCCTGCAGTCGTCCTTCTATTCTTCCGTGCCCTGTTCTGGTTACCCTGAGCCTAACTTGCTGCTCCGGAATAACATTTTTAACTGTAACATGCTCTTTTGTTCCATCTTCGGTCAAGACCTGAACTCTTCCCTTATTCGGAAATCTAAGCTCTGTTACTACGCCATCTACCAGGTCACCTTTTTTCATTTAGATATCCTCATCCTCGAATTCTTCGTCATCTTCCTCATCACCAAATGCGTCATCAAGATCATCTGTGAATTCTTCCTCGAGCTTTGGCGCAAAGTAACGATACAGTGCGTACAGAACTCCACAAATAGCTGCGATAACTGCAATAATTCCGAGTATCTTCCAAAAACTGTTCTTCTTCATTCTGCATCCACCTTTCTGATTTATAACTAATCCGAGTAAACTTATTAACAATTATTTTATACTGCTCATTATAGCATTGTACGTATACATGGTCAAAAAAATTTATATTTTTTCAAGTTTGGCAAATGAAGCTAACATTTTCTTCTGACCTGCTGTGTCAAACTCCACTGTTACCTCATAATCACGTTTTCCATCAGAGATATCAACCACTGTTCCTTCGCCGAATTTTCTATGTGAGACCCTGTCTCCCTGATTGTAATCCAAATTACCTCTCTGGATCTTGGTACCATACACCGGAGCCTTGGGTGCAGGGGCGCTATGTGATTTTCTCATGGTAGATTCCGTGAATCCACTGCCATAGTTTGTATTTACACTTCTTCCGCCAAATACATTATCGTCAGAATATGAATTTCTGCTTGCTGATGACGATGAAATAGAAGGATCATAGGTAGTGCCATCCACCAGCCTCTCCGGAATTTCTTTTACGAAACGTGACACACTCGAATACTGCATATCGCCTCGCACCATTCTCATCTTGGCTGCAGTCATGGTGAGATGCTTTTTGGCACGGGTAATTCCCACGTAACAGAGTCTTCTCTCTTCCTCCATATCCTCACCATCATCTCCGGCTGTTATAGTCATATATCCGGGGAACAGTCCGTCTTCCATTCCGGCCATATAGACATTAGGGAATTCCAGACCCTTGGCACTGTGAAGTGTCATAAGAACCACATATTCTGATTCTTCCTCACGATTATCTATATCAGCTACAAGTGCAACATCCTCTAAAAATCCAGCCAATGTAGGCTCTTCCGTCATATCTCTGTATGAAACAGCCTTGGAATATAATTCATCCAGGTTTTCGATCCTGGCCTGAGCTTCATCTGTTTTTTCAGCCTTGAGCTCGGCTTCGTATCCTGTCAGTTCCAGTACGAGTCTGACCAGTTCTGGAACGCTCATGCTCTTTGATTCCAGTTTAAACAAGTTAATTAGCTTGGTGAATTCCTTGATCTTATTGCTAGCCTTGCCAATAGTTGGAATCGTATCTGATTTTTCAAGCGCCTCATAGAATGGCATTCCGGTTTCACTTGCAAATGCAGATATTTTACCAAGTGTAGTAGCTCCTATCCCTCTCTTTGGAACGTTGATTATTCTCCTCACCGCGATTTCATCAGCTCCATTATCAATAACCTTGAGATAAGCCAAAATATCCTTAACTTCCAATCTCGAGTAGAAGTTTAATCCACCGATGATCTTATACGGGATATTCTCCTGCATCAGTTTTTCCTCTAATATTCGTGACTGGGCGTTAGTTCTGTATAGGATAGCGTCGTCTCTGTATGAGAATGCTCCACCCATAGACTTGCTCTTAATATCAAATGCGATAAACTGAGCCTCCTCATAGGCACTGTCAAACTGGCGAAAAGAAATCTTTTCACCACCTTCGTCCTCTGTCCACAGAGTTTTCTTTTTTCTTCCCTTATTATTTGAGATCACATCATTGGCTGCATCAAGAATGACCTGCGTCGATCTATAATTTTGCTCCAGTTTAATGACCTTGGCATTAGGAAAATGTTTTTCAAAATTCAGTATGTTATATATATTGGCACCTCTGAATTTATAGATTGACTGATCATCATCTCCTACTACACATAGATTTTTTCTACCGCCTGATAGCAATCTTATGAGCTCAAACTGAGCTGTATTGGTATCCTGGTACTCATCTACCATCACATAATGGAGTCTCTCCTGATAATTATTCAATACCTCCGGAGAAGTCTTGAACAGCTCCACCGTTTTCATTATGAGGTCATCAAAATCAAAAGCATTGCTGGCTCTTAGTCTGCTCTCATATTCGAGATACACACGACTGGTTATTTTTTTCGTGTAATCACTGGCAAATCTATCAGCATAGTCTACCTCATTGATCAGTTCATTTTTAGCTGATGAAATCTCATTTAAAAATGTCTTTTCCTTGAATTTCTTGGTATCAAGATTCATGTCCTTAATGATATGCTTCATCAATGTCTTGGAATCGTCTGAATCATATATTGTAAAGTGATTATCATAGCCTATTTTATCGGCAAAACGTCTCAGTATCCTGAC
>JAGOLM010000082.1 GCA_017994075.1 Lachnospiraceae bacterium | reverse complement strand
AAAATTCAAGGTGATGAATTTTCCAATATTCAGCCATGTGTGCTTTACTGCATGATAATGCTTTGACACAATATATTTCGGAAGAACTGAAAATGGATTCCGTCATTAATTGTAAAAAAGATTTATCCGAGAAAAAAACAAATCTTCATTGTATTTATGGTGAAAAAAATATTACTAAAATTCCATTTAAAACAGATGTGTCAAATGTGATTTTGTATCATCATGAACATGCCGATGGAACTGGTCCTTTTCAAAAAAAGTGGAATGAAATTCCATTGTTTGCAAGGATTATTCATCTTGCAGATACCATTGATATTATAGGAAATAACACGGGATCTGGAAATAACAGTTGGAATTTTATATGTCAGTACCTTTTAAAAAATAGGGATGGATTATTCGATTCAGAATGTGTGAATGCCTTTTTTCGTGCATTCACACATTCTGAATCTTTTATATGTTTAAGTGATAATTCTTTTGAAATGAAACTATGGGAGATTATCCCAAGACAAAAACAGGTTTTTGATTGGAAAACGTGTAAAAATGTCGCAGATTTTTTTGCAAAGATTGTAGATTATAAATCTTCTTTTACAAGCAGACATTCTATAGAAGTGGCTGAAAAAGCAGCTTTTTTTGCTCAATATATCGGATATGATTCTATTAATGTGCAAAAAATTTATCTGGCTGGTGCACTGCATGATATTGGGAAGATGGCAGTAGGCAATGAAATTTTAGAAAAACCGGATAAGCTTACGGATGATGAATTTTCAAAAATGAAGAATCATGCTGGCTATACATACCTTATATTATCAGAGGTTAATGATTTTGAAGAAATACGAGACTGGGCAGCTTTCCATCATGAAAAATTAAATGGAAAAGGGTATCCTTTTGGAAAAACTGCAGCTGAATTAAATGAGCCGGAACGTATTATGGCATGTATTGATATTTATCAGGCATTAACCGAGGACAGACCATATAAGAAAGGTTTATCGCACGAAAAAACGTGTGAGATGCTCGATGACATGGCGCAGAAAGGTTTTGTTGATTCGGATATTTCCAAGAAAATTAGGGAATGTTTTGGTGGAATCTAACATTAAAAACGAGAAAATATAGGAAATTCATGAGAAATGCATTTGCCTATTATGAATAGTATTGAACAGGTTCATAAAACAAATAAACTGAAAGTAGGATTAATTTATGTATGAAATGAAACCAGAATATTATATCGGTATAGATATGATAGACGAAGAACACAAGCAGTTATTTAAATATGCAGATGAGGCATATGAACTGCTTCATGATGAGTTTACACCGGATAAATATGATAGGATTGATATAATATTAGAAAATCTCCGAAATTATACAGTAAAACACTTTAGTGATGAAGAGCAGTATATGGAATCTATTAATTATAAGAAGATATTTACACAGAAAGTTCAACATCAGGAATTTATACATAAACTTGATGAATTTATGGAACATCACAATGATGAGGTAGAAGATCAAGATGAACAGATTATGGGGATTTTAAAATATCTCACAGAGTGGTTAATTAATCACATTCTGTATGTTGATGGTCAAATTCCAAAAGGCTGATATAGTAAGAAAGACTGTTATTTTTTAGAGAGTAGCAGCCTTTTTTATTTTGAATATAAAATATGACACATACACTTGACAATATGCATACATGGATGAAATAGTGTGAATGTCAACGAAAAAGTTTACCACTCGCTGACGAATTTCTTTACCACTTTGCTAGCCAAAAAGTTTACCACTTGCTATCGAATTTCTTTACCACTTTGTTGCTTATGATAGGGAAGCACAAAAGTACTTCCCCTTATGTATTACCAGCCACAGAAATCAGGATAATCGATTCCGCGATTTCGTAAGATTGTTTCAAGTTCATCAGTATGCGCTCGCAGTGCATGATAATCTTCACGGAGCTTTGTGAAAGCCTCATCTGCTTCCTGGAGTGCAACCTCCGCTATCTGATAGTCTAGTTCGAGGTCGGTCATTATGAATCAGCCTCCTTTCCATCATCGGATACGACGGCGGCGTGTTCCGCACGATAATGGAGGATATAGCGATGAAATATGATGGTTATCAAGTTGGAATCGTGATTAAGTCGTTACGAATCCAAAGAAATCTTACAAAAGAAGCCCTTGCTGCTGAGCTTGGCATTAGTGAGTCAACTATAAAAAAGTATGAGAATGGAGAACGTGCATTAAGTATCACAAATCTATTTAAGATAATTGATTATTTCAAGGTAGATGCCAATACAATCCTGAATGTGGCAGAGAGTAAGAAAGAAACTTCAATAGACTCCAGGCTGGAATTAATGGATTGCAGCAAGAAGGCATATTTTCAAAAGATATTTAACGAAATGCTAGATAACGCAGAGATGCTTGTTTCATAGGAGGTTTGGCTATGAGAAGAAAGAAAAAGACGATTGAATGTATAGAGTATTTGTCAGTAAGTGCACCATTGGATAAAGTGGATCGCTTAGAGGATAAGCAGAGTAAATATATTCATGAGTATGTAAAAAATAAAGAATACATGATTGTTGGCACTGAACGCCGACATGGATTTTCACAGAATGATGTGGACAGACAGTGGCATCAGATTGTGGATAAGATTAGAAAAAAGCAGGTAGATGGTGTAATAGTCGCAAACATGAGTGTTATTACGGACAACCTTATTGATGCATTTATAAAAATAGCACAGGTTCAGGATGCAGGAGGAATTATTGTTACAGTAGATGATGGCAGACTGGCTATACAGTTAAGGGGGTTTTAGATTATGAAAAAGAATAAGAAACATTATGATAAATATAAGAAGTTTGATGTTGTATATGCTGATTTTGGTCGTAATCCGCATGGAGTACAGGGCGGAATCAGACCTGGAATCGTGGTATCGTGTGATGCAAGTAATCATGGTGGTGCACCGCAGATTTCAGTTGTTCCGCTATCATCAAAATTGAAAGATAATCCTGTGCATGTGATAGTTGAGCCTTCAGAAATAAGAGGGTACGCATTGAGCAACAAATCTGATTTTATGCCGGAGGATATTCAAACTTTAAATAAGGGATGTGTCCGTTTTAAGTCAGGGTACATTCCGGGAGAATCGGAGATTAGGGAAGCCATGGATAGAGCGATGATAATGCAGCTTAATCTGTTACCTGTAGCACGCAAGATGGTATTAGAGGAATTGGAGATGAAACAAAATGGATAACAGAACGAAGAAAACAAATAACAAGAGATTTGTCAGATATCCAGAGGGTGCAGAGATGTACTCGATGAGTTTATCAAAGTTCCAGCAGTTAGCTAAGGATGCAAAAGCATGTTATAAGATGAATAGACTGGTGCTTGTGAACCTTGATATTCTTGATGAATATCTGGAGACATTTCATATAGAAGACGAGGAATTCTACAAATAAATTGAAAAGAATATGAAAGAGTTTGCATTAATATACTTGACTTTGTGTCTGACATAAAGTATACTATGTTCAGATGGAGGTGATATATTGGCAAAGATGGGACGACCAAAGGCTGAAAATCCTGCTGATAAGAGGATTACAATCAGACTGAATGGTGAAGAACATGAATTGCTGCTTGAATACACCAAAAATCATAACATGACTATGACGCAAGTAGTTAAAATGGCAGTGTTAGAGAAACTAATGGCTGACCAGAAGTAATGCAGGCTCTTTTCTTTTTGAGAAAGGAGAAAAGATGGCTTGTAGAAAAGATGGTAAAGGAAGAGTATTACGAAAAGGAGAGCATTATCGTAAAACTGATGGCAGGTATTCATATATTTATACTGATCCATTAGGGAAAAAAAGGACGATATATGCGAAATCTCTTGTAACACTTAGGCAGAAAGAAGACGAACTTGTTCGTGATCAGATGGACGGATTAAATGTATATGTTGCCGGAAGTGCAGATGTGAATTTTCTGTTTGATAGATATATTTCTACCAAGACGGAGTTGCGAAGTACTACAAAGGCAAATTACTTATATACATGGGATCATTTTATCAGGAATACTTTTGGAAAGAAAAAGATTAAGGATGTAAAGTATTCTGATGTCTTATTTTTCTATACGGATTTGATTACGAACAAAGGATTGCAGGTAAATACTTTGGAGAGTATCAATACTGTATTGCGACCTACATTTGAGCTGGCAGTACGAGATGATATAATAAGAAGAAATCCTGTAGATGGAGCTTATGCCGAGGTGAAAAAAAGAAATGGTGGTGCTAGAAAGAGTCGAAGAGCACTGACAGTAGAGCAGCAGAGAGAATTTATTGATTATGTTGCGAAGAATCCGTTTTTCTTCCATTGGTATCCGTTTTTTGTATTTCTGCTTGGAACTGGATGCAGAATCGGTGAGGCAATAGGCATCAGATGGGACGATGTTGATATGAAGAAACGAACAATCAATATTAACCATAGTCTTACTTATTACACAAGATCTGACAATTCATTCAAGTGTGAGTTTAGGGTTTCAGAACCTAAAACAGAAGCAGGAATAAGGACAATTCCAATGATGGGACCGGTGTATGAAGTGCTCAAGTCTGAATACCAGCGTCAGCAGGAAGAAGGTTTTTGTGTTGCAGAGGTTGATGGAATGACAAACTTTATATTTACTAATCGGTTTGGAAATCCACATAATCCGCAGGCAGTAAATCGTGCAATCAAGAGAATCGTTGATACTCATAATGCCGAAGAAGAGGTAGAGGCAAAGAAAAAGAAGAGAGAACCTATAATGTTGCCCAGGTTTTCATGTCACATTTTTAGACACACATTTGCTTCAAGGTTTTGTGAGAACGAAACCAATGTAAAAGTTATTCAAGAAGTAATGGGACATGCTGATGTCAGCACAACCATGAACATTTATGCGGAGGCAAATCCGGAGGTTACTAGAGAGGCTTTGGAGAAACTTGCCAAGAACA
>JAGOLM010000081.1 GCA_017994075.1 Lachnospiraceae bacterium | reverse complement strand
ATAGTAACGGATAATGCAGATGAAATATGTCAGGCAATATATTCAAATAGCCACCATGGAGCTACTATCATGAACAGTGAGGGCAGCTTTAAGCATGAGAAGAGAAAAATGGTATATTCTGTTATAGCTAGGTCTGAGGTCAAGAAGGTAATCAAGCTGATCAATGATATCGATCCGGCAGCCTTTGTAAATTCACTTCCCACTACAGATTTTAGAGGAAAATTTTTCTATAGGACATACGATTGATAATTAGCATTATTAGTAAGTGATCTTTAAAATTAATTGTTGTGATTTGATTTTAAGCTGAATAAATTATATCAACCCTGTGATTTAAATAGATCACGGGGTTTTTGGTTTTACAGCATTTTTGAAATGATTAATTTAATCAATATTGTTGACACAGTTGCAATATGCATTATAAAGTAAGATGATAAATACTCGCAGGACAGGTTCTTGTGTTGAAAGCAGTAACTACATTTGACTTCTTGCATCTCAAAGAGGAGAAAGAAAAACATGAACATTTCAGAACTAAAACAAAGAGCGAAGAACATTCTTGCAGTGGATCACTGGGGATATGTGGGATATATCCTGTTAGCAGGAATTATCATGGGTGCTCTTGAGGGACTTGCAATATTTATTCCTGGAATCGGAACGATTGCAGCAACACTTTTGGTAGCATTTCCTATTTCAGTTGGAATGATACGACTGATCATGAGGAAGAGAAATACCGGAATTACCCAGATGGATGATCTGTTTTCGGGATACAAGGTTAATTTTGGCAATACGATATTTGTACTTTTTATGACAAGTCTGTTTATATTCCTGTGGACATTACTTTTTATCATTCCTGGAATTGTTAAATCTTATCAATACTTTTTCGTACCGTATATCGTAGCAGAGAATCCGAATATCAATTACAAGGATGCTCTTGAGATGTCTAGAAGGATGACAGATGGAAGGAAGATGGATATATTTGTACTCCAGCTTTCATTTATCGGATGGTTCATTCTTTCAGGTCTTACCATTGGAATTTTTGGAATATGCTATGTCAATCCGTACTATACTCTTACAATGCAGGAATGTTATTTCTACCTTAAATATATGACATTTGGTGATACTGATCCTCTCGCTCAGAATTTTAACGGACAGTACACAGGTCAGTTTATGCAGGGTTACCAGCAGCCGAATTACGGACAGAATTATCAGAATAACGGCAATAATAGCCAGAGTTCAGATACTCAGAATAATGATTTTGATAAGCAGTAATTAAAGATTAAATAGATGCCGGAGACTTGCTCTCCGGCTTGTTTTTTAGAAAAAGGATTATTACACAATGACAAAACAGTCAACGTTACTTATGACTGAAGGATCTATCCCGGGCAAGATGTTAAGGTTCGCATTCCCAGTTTTTATAGGAAATCTCTTCCAGCAGTTGTATAACACTGCAGATGCACTTATAGTAGGAAATTTTATAGGAAGTAAGGCACTTGCTGCCGTTACCGGAGCAGGTAACCTGGTTTTTCTCATTACAGGATTTTTCATTGGATTATCTATGGGCGCCAGTGTGGTAATATCCACATACATTGGAGCCAGAGATAAAGGAAATATAAAAAAAGCCGTTCATACAGATATAGCCATTGGGCTGATATCATCAGTTATCATGACAGTTGTCGGTATCGTTTTTGCGCCGCAGGCGCTTAGGTTGATGAATACGCCGGCTGATGTGTTACCGCTATCAGTACTATATTTCAGATTGTATTTCGTTGGTGCTGCAGGAATGGTAATGTACAATACATTTGTATCGATTCTGCAGGCAGCAGGTGACAGTAAGCATCCGCTATATTATTTGATGTTCTCATCTGGACTAAATATTTTCCTAGATATATTATTTATTAAATATTTTAAAATGGGAGTGGGAGGCGCAGCCATTGCAACTACCATTGCTCAGTTTTGCAGCGCAGGAATGGCTATGTATAGACTGATCCACGTTGATAGTGATTATAGGTTGGTATGGGGAGATGTTAAGATCGACAGGCGTATGCTGAAAAAAATCATGGGAATCGGACTTCCTTCAGCATGTCAGAATTCGATCATAGGGTTTGCCAATGTGGTAGTTCAGTCATATATAAATTTCTTTGGAGACATGGCTATTGCAGGAACCGGTGCATACGTGAAGATCGAAGGATTCGCTTTTTTACCTATTACAAGTTTCGCAATGGCACTTACTACATTTACAGGGCAGAATCGCGGAGCTGGTCGATTCAATAGAGTTAAAAAAGGTGCTGTTTTTGGAACTATATGCTCGATTTCCATTGCAGAGATTATTGGAATAGTAATATATGTATTGGCACCTATATTGATCGCAGCATTTGATTCTACCCCTGATGTGGTGGCATTTGGAGTAGAAAGAGCTAGATTTGTGAGTCTTTTCTATTTTTTGCTGGCTTTTTCTCATATTATGGCTGCTCTTTTTAGAGGGCTAGGCAAATCAATGTTTCCAATGATTGTAATGCTGGTGTCGTGGTGTGTCATAAGAGTGTCGATCCTGGCAGTTGCCGGGATGATTCACAGGACTTTTCAGATGACATATTATGTGTATCCAATAACATGGGCCATTAGTTCGGTGATATTTGTTGCTCTGGCTTTTAAATATTTTAAAGATCTGAATAAAGGCATTACATCAAAAGAATAAATACACCTAAATCAGAAAAAGCGAAATCATAAAGTAATAAGGCAATATGTAATAAAAGACTAATACAGATATATCTTTGGAGATAACATGAAATTCAGAATGGTGGGAATCAAAAAACACAGTATAGTTGATGGCGTAGGAGTCAGACTGGTGATATTTTTTCAAGGATGCCCTCATCACTGTATGGAATGTCAAAATCCTGATACATGGGATCCAAATGGTGGAGACGAAAGCGATACAGATGATATAATAGAAATCATTAGAAATACCAAGTATATCGATGGAATAACATTATCCGGTGGCGATCCTCTATTCCAGCCGGAAGCGGCGGGGGAAATAGCACGTGCCAGTAAGGCTACAGGTCTATCGGTATGGTGTTATTCGGGATGGACGTACGAGGAAGTAATGTCAGATGAGAAACGCTCTGCAGTTATGAAATACGTGGATGTTTTGGTAGATGGTACATTTATTAATGACCTTAAAGCACAGGATGCGATATACAGAGGCAGTTCCAATCAGAGGTTAGTGGATGTTCAGGCATCAATGGAATCAGGAACTATTAAATTAATAAGTAAATAAATAGACCGGCAATGAATAAACAATTAATAAAGAGTGTGAAAAAAGTTTTTACTTTTCACACTCTTTTTTCGTGAAATATTTTAAAAAAATTATAAAAGAATTTTTAAAGAAATAAATTGAAATCTGGTTTATTCTCGATGCTGATATTTCGAGCAACATGTAAAAGTTTGCATTAATTCATACCATTCAAGCGGAGGGTTTTTTACCGTGAAACCCCAATATTTTGATTTTTTTAAGTTGCAAAAACTAGATATAGTGCTTATACTTATATTTGTCGGGTGACGACAACTACATATATTACATTTGCGCGAATGATCTAATTATGTGACAGTGCCAAAAAAAGGCACAAAAAAGATTAAAAAAGCTGCTTATGAATAGCGCTTTAATATAAGAAATATATTGAAAACAAGGAGGATGCATATTGTGGATAAGGTCGTAAAGAGAAACGGCAAGGTAGTTGATTTTCAGCCGGAAAAAATCGAAAATGCGGTTGCCAAGGCCTTTGTTTCAACGGAAGAGCTTGATGCCAGAGAAATATCGACTATGGCAAGAGCTATCGAGCTCGTTGTAAAAACATCATTAGAAGAGAAAAAGGTGGAGATACCAAATGTCGAAGAGATTCAGGATGAGGTAGAAAGTGCCTTGATGAAGTTTGGTTATTCACGTACGGCCAAGGCATATATCCTTTATAGAAAGAATCATCAGAATATCCGTGAGACCAAGGATACTCTTTTAGATTATAAGAAGGTAGTAGATAATTATATAGGACCTAATAAGGACTGGAGAGTAAAGGAGAATTCTACAGTTACCATGAGTCTCGGAGGACTGATTCTGTCTAATTCAGGGGCGATCACGGCAAATTATTGGTTATCAGAGGTTTATGATGATGATATAGCAGAAGCTCATAAGAACTGCTTTATTCATATTCATGATCTGTCAATGTTGTCAGGATACTGTGCAGGATGGTCTCTTAAACAGCTGATACAGGAAGGCCTAGGCGGAGTTCCAGAACGGATCACATCATCTCCGGCACATCATTTAAGCACTTTATGCAATCAGATGGTTAATTTCCTGGGGATTATGCAGAATGAATGGGCTGGAGCACAGGCTTTTTCATCATTTGATACATACTTGGCTCCCTTCGTAAAAGTAGATGATCTGAATTATAATGAAGTAAAACAATGTGTTCAGTCATTTATCTATGGAGTCAACACGCCATCTCGATGGGGAACTCAGGCGCCATTTACCAATATTACATTGGACTGGACCGTACCTAAGGATATGGAAAACCAGAAGGCCATTGTAGGTGGAAAAGAAATGGAATTTACCTATGGTGAGTGTAAAGCGGAAATAGATATGGTCAACAAGGCATTTATAGACATCATGATAGAAGGTGATGCCAACGGACGAGGATTCCAGTATCCTATTCCTACATATTCGATAACCAAGGATTTTGACTGGTCAGATACAGAGAATAACAGACTTCTATTTGAGATGACTGCCAAGTACGGAACACCATATTTTTCAAATTATATCAATTCAGACATGGAACCATCTGATGTACGTTCTATGTGCTGCAGATTACGTCTGGATCTAAGAGAACTTAGAAAAAAGAGCGGTGGATATTTTGGTTCTGGAGAATCAACAGGCTCAGTAGGTGTTGTTACACTTAACTTACCAAGGATAGCATACCTTTCAAAAAATATGGATGATTTTTATCACATATTGGACAAGTACATGGAC
>JAGOLM010000080.1 GCA_017994075.1 Lachnospiraceae bacterium | reverse complement strand
AGCTCCGGAGCCCATTGCAACTAGGGTATCCATATTTGAACTTCTATGTATGAATCCTCGAACACCATTTATAAAGAAATTTTTATTGATAATTAAAATGGTTAAGGACAAAAGCATTTCTATTATTCCAATGCTAATAGGATTAGCTATCGTTTCGGGAACCGGAAATCCTAGCATCATATGCCCCATCGAGAAGTACATGAGAATAATTAGTACTACTATTGATTTTATCAAGCGCTTAACCATTAATGGGGTTTCGGTATCCTCTAATTTCTGAGGCTTTTTATCTTCGGATTTTGCTGAAAAAGGAATTGCACCATATCCTGCATTCTCCACAGCATTGACTATCAGATCTGAATGAGCGGTACCTTCAACTGCCATGGAATTGGTGAGAAGGCTGACGTTTACAGAGGTGACACCAGGTATCTTTTGAACTGCTTTTTCCACATGGACCTGACAGGCAGAACAGCTCATACCTGTGATTTTATATTGTTCCATATCTAATCCTTTCTATAGTTTAAGCTTTATGTTTAAACATTCTATAGCTGAAATGGATCGACCTTATTATTTATTTCATTAGTTTCTGCATTACTTTGACCAGTTCATCAATAATCTCATCATTGCCACTTTTAACATCTTCGACAACGCAATGTTTTATATGTGAGGCCAATAGCTCCTTGTTAAAACTATTAAGAGCGGATGTAACAGCTGAGACCTGTATCAGTACATCAGGGCAATAAGCATTGTCCTCAACCATGTTCTCCAGACCGCGAACCTGACCCTCGATTTTCTTTAATCTGTTTATAAGGACCTTTTTCTCTTTATCTGAGCGATGCTTTGAGGAATGAACCATTTCTATTTTATTTTCGTGTGTCATATTATCCATATTGACTCCAAATTCAGTTTAGTATGTTGCCATGATAATATACCCATAGGGGGTATATGTCAATATATGATTTTGAAAGTGATAGTGTTAAAATATTTTCACATCAGGATATAAGGACAGCGAATTTTATGACAATAAGTATAGCCGCGGGAGTATAAATCGGAGAAACCAATGCAAAAACAGATTTTTAATAATAAAGTACTAATAGAAATTATAGATTCCAGAGATTATTCCAGAAAAGAAGTAGAAGAGATATACAGTGGTTTATCTGATTCCAGAAAAGAAAAGGCAGATTCTATCAAGTCAGACAATAACAGGATACTTAGTATATTGGCAGGACATAGAATAGAAGGATTACTTAGAAGTTTTTTGAAATATGATGATGATGAAAAACTGATATTTTCTAGCAATGAATCAGGCAAACCGATTTTAATAAGTAAGTCTGAGGCCCCATCATTCTCTATTTCCCACAGCGGTTATTTCGCTGCAGTTGCAGTTTCTTTAGATAGAAATATCAGTGTTGGGATAGATATAGAAGATTATAGCAATAAAAAGAGGTCTGTTTCCCATATGAGAAAAATCGCAGATAGATTTTTCTCGGAAGATGAAAAAATGCAGTTAGATACATGTCAAAAAATAGGCAGTGGTTCAATAAAAGAAGAACACGATTATCAAATTGATTTTTTGAAAATATGGACTATGAAGGAAGCGACTATGAAAGCATTGGAACAGCCACTGATCACAACACTCCATAATGAACCATATTCTGAAAGTGATACCAGGCTTTTTCAAAAGGTGGCAGAAGAATATCTGATTTCTGTATACATATCATAAATCAGAATTATGCTCTATGAACCATTCATTTTGCGCTTGATGTGGAATAGTATATTTGAAAAATTTTATAATTGAGCAAAATTCAATTAATACATGAATTTTCTTCTTGACATAAAAATTCATAGTGATAGAATAATCCTAAATTCAAAATGAAAGGACATCAGATGAGAAAACAAGTTTTATCTATTCTGGTAGAGAACACACCGGCTTTACTTAGCCATGTGGCCGGCCTCTTCAGTAGAAGAGGATTTAATATCGACAGCATCTCAGCCGGGGTTACTTCAAATCCTAATGTCACCAGAATCACCATAGTTACCAGTGGCGATGAGCAGATCCTAGAACAGATCGAGAAACAGGTCGCAAAATTATGTGACGTTATTCATGTTCAGATCCTCGACCCGGATAAATCGGTAACAAGAGAATTAATGATGGTGAAGATCCAAGCACACGATACAGATCGACAATCCATAATTTCCATTACGGAGATTTTTCATGGAAAGGTCGTTGATGTTACCAAGGACTCAATGATTATAGAAGTTACAGGCAAGCAAGGGAAGATTGATTCATTCCTGGACATGCTTCAGGATTATAAGATTTTAGAACTTGCAAGAACTGGACTTACAGGTCTCACAAGAGGCTCGGAAGATGTCTATCATGTAGGACAGGAGGATGAAAATGTCAGAAGAAAAGCAGCAAGCAAGGATTTTTTATCAAAAGGATTGTAATATGTCACTATTGGATGGCAAGACAATCGCAATTATCGGCTATGGCAGCCAGGGACACGCACACGCACTTAACCTAAGAGATTCGGGATTCAACGTGATCGTAGGTCTATATAAGGGCAGCAAGTCATGGGACAGGGCTGAGAAACAGGGATTTAAAGTATATACAGCATCTGAAGCAGCTGCAAAAGCTAGCATTATCATGATCCTGATCAATGACGAAAAACAGGCGGATATGTATAAGGAAGATATCGAGCCGAACCTTAAGGCCGGAGACATGCTTATGTTCGCTCATGGTTTTAACGTTAATTATAGATGTATCGTTCCACCTACATATGTAGATGTTACAATGATCGCTCCTAAGGCACCTGGACATACAGTTCGCAGCGAGTACGAAGCTGGCAAGGGAACTCCCTGCTTGGTAGCTGTAGAGCAGGATGCTACAGGCAAGGCTCTGGACATGGCATTGGCTTATGGCGCTGCGATCGGTGGTGCAAGAGCAGGACTATTGGAGACTACATTTAGAACAGAGACTGAGACAGATCTATTCGGAGAGCAGGCTGTTCTCTGCGGTGGTGTAACAGCACTTATGCAGGCAGGATTTGAGACTCTTTGCGAAGCTGGTTATGATCCTAGAAATGCATATTTTGAATGTATTCATGAGATGAAGCTGATTGTTGATCTTATCTATCAGTCAGGTTTTGCAGGAATGAGATATTCAGTATCCAATACAGCAGAGTATGGTGATTACATCACCGGACCCAAGATCGTCACACCAGAGGTTAAAAAGGCTATGAAGGAAGTCCTGGATGATATCCAGAGTGGTAAGTTTGCATCAGAATTTCTTCAGGAGATGTCAAGTGGTCGTCAAGCCAGATTCCAGGCTATGAGAAGAAGAGCAGCAGATCATCCTGCAGAAGAGGTCGGCGCAGAGATCAGAAGTCTCTATAGCTGGGATGACGGTAGCAAGCTTATTAATAACTAAGCATATACATAAGCATAATAAGTGCAGTTTGTAGTTACATTAAATAAACCATCAATCACCCCTTTCTTTACCAAATAAAACACTTTCTTTGGTATAAAATAATAACCGCATCGGTCCCCTTCCGATGCGGTTATTATTTTTGTTTTTTCTTTATATAATTTGTTTTTTCTTCTTAATTCAATTTTTATTTTTGAAAAAATTTATTTGTTCTCATTAATATAATTTATCAATCCACCGGCATCTATCAGTTTTTGCATAAACTCAGGAAAAGACTGTCCTTGATAACTTTTACCGGAAGTGATATCGGTTATTATTCCAGTATTAAAGTCTATGGACAATTCATCTCCATTTTGTATAGAAGCAGATGCTTCGGGACATTCAATTATCGGAAGCCCGATATTGATTGAATTTCTATAGAATATTCTGGCAAAGGTCTCTGCAATTACGCAGGATGCACCGGAAGCCTTGATAGCAATAGGGGCATGTTCTCTCGAAGATCCGCATCCAAAATTCTTACCAGCTACTATTATGTCGCCGGGAACCATTTTTTTGATATATTCGGGATCGATATCTTCCATGCAGTGAAGCTTTAGTTCCTCTGGATCGGAACTATTCAGGTATCTGGCAGGTATGATAACATCAGTATCGATATTATCTCCGAATCTATGTACTTTTCCGTGAACTGATTCCATTTCTTACCTCCTGTTATAATCGATTAAACTGTGGCAGGATCTGTGATATATCCGGTCAATGAACTGGCTGCAGCTACAGCAGGACTGGCAAGATATACTTCAGAATCTACATGACCCATTCTTCCGACGAAATTACGATTTGTAGTAGATATGCATCTCTCACCAGCTGCCAGTATACCCATATACCCGCCGAGGCAAGGGCCACATGTAGGAGTGCTGACAACAGCTCCTGATTCTACAAACGTTTTTAGATATCCTTTATCCATAGCTTCGAGATATATAGCCTGAGTAGCAGGGATTACGATTACACGAACACCCTTTTTTACTTTTTTGCCATTCAGGATATCAGCAGCAATTTTAAGATCAGAAATTCGACCATTTGTACAAGATCCGATAACTACCTGATCAATCTTTATATCGGAAGCATCTTCTACAGGATGGGTATTTTCCGGTAGATGTGGAAATGCAACGGTAGGACGTAGAGTAGACAGATCAATAGTATATTCAGCGGTGTATAAAGCGTCAATATCAGCTGTGTATATCTTTGGACTCTTAGATGCTGAGGCGCAAGGATGAGATTCGATATATTCCAGAGTCTTGTCATCAACAGGAAAAATCCCGTTTTTGCCTCCGGCTTCAATGGCCATATTGGAAATGGTGAATCGATCGTCCATGCTGAGATTTTTGATTCCATCACCTACGAATTCCATGGACTGGTAAAGGGCACCATCTACACCGATCATTCCGATGATGTGGAGAATAATATCCTTACCACTTATATAGGGAGCGAGATCGCCGGTGAGCTTAAAACGAATGGCAGACGGAACCTTGAACCATGCTTTCCCGGTAGCCATACCAGCAGCCATGTCAGTGCTTCCCACACCTGTGGAAAAGGCTCCAAG
>JAGOLM010000038.1:11633-16319 GCA_017994075.1 Lachnospiraceae bacterium | reverse complement strand
CTGAAGTATCCTTAAACGGATCTCCTACTGTATCTCCTACTACTGCAGCCTTGTGCTGTTCTGATCCTTTTCCTCCATGATTACCGGCTTCTATATATTTCTTGGCATTATCCCAAGCTCCGCCTGCATTAGACATCATTACAGCCAGTACAAAACCTGTTACTGTATTGCCTGCCAATAATCCTACTACGCCATTTGGTCCTAGAATGATTCCAATGATTATAGGAACAATAACGGCAATAAGTGCGGGAGCTACCATAAGTTTCTGAGCTGATTTCGCACATATATCCACACACTTGTCATACTCCGGATCTGCCTTATCTTCCATTATTCCCTTTATCTCTCTGAACTGACGTCGAACTTCAATAACTATTGATTGAGCTGCTTTTCCAACTGCATCCATTGTAAGCGCTGCAAATAAAAACGGAAGCATACCTCCAATAAACAAGCCAACCAAAACTGTGGGATTCATAATTGTAATATCAAATGCAAACTTGTGGTCAACCTGACCTATTTTATTCATGTATGATGCTATAAGCGCCAGTGCTGTAAGAGCTGCTGATCCTATGGCAAATCCCTTCCCTGTAGCGGCCGTTGTGTTGCCAAGGGAATCCAGGGCATCTGTTCTCTCTCTTACTTCCGGATCCATTCCGGTCATCTCGGCGATTCCGCCGGCATTATCTGCAATAGGTCCATACGCATCAGTAGCAAGCGTTATGCTAAGAGTTGAGAGCATTCCAACAGCAGAGATACCAACTCCATAGAGACCCATAGCCGGACTTGATGAACCACCTGCCGCAAAATAGGATATAAGAACGGAAATACCAACAACAACAACCGGTGCAACTGTTGAAAGCATCCCCAGTGACAAACCGCCTATTATTATAGTTGCTGCCCCTGTTTCAGAAGCTTCAGCCAATCTCTTTGTGGGTTTATATGTGTCAGATGTAAAATATTCTGTGATCGATCCTATAATTACTCCGGCGATAAGCCCTGACATGATCGCCACATATATTCCCATATGTCCAGGAACGAAAAACCTGATCACAAAATATGAGATCACTGCAATAAGAACAGCACTGATATAAGTGCCTCGTCTAAGGGCAGACAATAGATTTTTCTGAGAAGCCCCTTCCTTGGTCGATACGAAAAATGTTCCAAATACAGATGCAAATACACCCATTGCGGCAATGATCATAGGAACATATATCCCATTAAATCCCAGGCCGGCTGCAACAGCTAAGGCTGCACTTGATACAACCGAGCCATAATATGATTCATATAGATCTGCGCCCATTCCGGCTACATCACCAACATTATCCCCTACATTATCAGCTATAACAGCCGGATTCCTATGGTCATCCTCTGGAATCCCTGCTTCTACTTTTCCGACCAGATCCGCACCAACATCAGCTGCTTTGGTAAAAATACCACCGCCAACACGTGCGAAAAGAGCCATTGATGAGGCCCCCATTCCAAATGTTACCATATTGGTTGTGATCTCACTTGCTCTTTCAGTTGCAGAAATCGCCGGAAATGCAAAATTGTCAAGTACAAAAAACCAAGCTGAAAGATCAAAAAGTGCGAGACCCACTACTGTAAATCCCATTACTGATCCTGCTGAGAATGCAACTTTGAGACCTCTGTTCAAGCTATGTGAGGCAGCGTTTGCAGTACGGCAATTAGCCATTGTCGCTGTTCTCATACCTATAAAACCTGACAGTCCTGAGAAAAATCCACCTGTCAAAAATGCAAATGGTGTAAAAATGCTGAGATAACCTGAAAGTGCCATAACTATAAGCACTGAGAAAACAATTATAAAGAAGATGCCTACACCGGTATACTGCCTCTTAAGGTATGCATTAGCACCCTTTCTCACAGCCCTGGAGATCTTGATCATCTGTTTTGTTCCTTCTGATTCTTTTTTAACCCTGTTAAAATTAATTGCAGCAAAAGCAAGCGATACTAGTGAGCCTATCAGTACGAGTATCATTGGATTCATAATCCTTCCTCCTTTTATTGTGAAACAGTAGCAGGCAAAAGAAACTTTTTTTAAATATTATTATGAGAATATAATTATATGTCCGCATATAGGCAAAAGTAAATCAAAGTTAAATTCTTATCATATAATGTAATTATTTTATTTACTGATGAGCCTGTTTCACAGGATTTGTATTGGTAATAAAAGTTATTCATCTATACATGAATAACTTTTAATTTGCCAAAGTAGAATACACTTCTTTCAAATGATATACTTAAAATGTATTTGTACATAATTTCCCGAAAACTATTACTAATTTTAGGGCGAATGCCCTCGTAAAAGGATTAAAATGAATTTTCTAAGTATATTTGATGTGATCGGTCCTAACATGGTTGGACCTTCCAGTTCCCATACCGCAGGTGCCGCAGCTATCGGACTTATGGCCGGTAAACTATGCCCAGGCAAAATAAAAAAAGCTACTTTCACTCTCTATGGTTCTTTTGCTCTCGTATATAAAGGACACGGAACTGACAGAGCCCTTTTAGGCGGAGTGTTAGGATTTAATACAGATGATCTTCGAATCAAAAATGCGTTTGAAGAATCTAAAAAATATGGTATGGAATATAATTTCATATTTGATAAGGATACAGTTCCCGAACATCCCAATACCGCTGATATCGAGCTCGAAAGTGTAAACGGTTATCATCTCAAGGTTCGCGGTGTGTCTATAGGCGGTGGCAAGATCAAAATCACTATGATAAATGACATCAAGGTAGAATTCACCGGGGAATACAGCACACTGATCATCAAGCAACATGACGTTCCCGGTGTTGTAGCCCACATCACCCAGTGTCTAAGTGATGACTCTGTCAATATTGCATTTATGCGGCTATTCAGAGACAGCAAGGGTGGTACTGCTTTTACCGTGGTGGAATCAGATGAAGCTATTCCTGATGACATAATAATCCATATAAATGCTAACAAAAATGTACTGGATACTATTCTTGTCCAGCCTAGATAGAACTTATTAGCATTTATTATGACTGATTGTATTTTCTGATTACTTATTTTAATCTGATTACTTATTTTGATATGAGGAGAATTATGGATTTTATAAATGGAGCAGAACTCTTAAGAGCCTGCAATGAAAATAATATATCAATTTCAGAAGCTATGAAGCTTCGTGAAAGAGCAATTGCCGATGACAGCACAACTATGGAAAAAATGCGCTATTCTCTTTCAATTATGAAAAATGCTGTCAAGAAACCTCTTTCCCATCCGGAAAAGTCTATGAGCGGGCTCACAGGCGGTGAGGCAAAAAAAATATATGATAACTTCGAATCATCAAAAGGTATATTAGGTTCCCTTGCAGAAAAAGCCATTGCCTACAGCATGGCTGTTCTAGAGGTCAATGCCTCCATGGGTGTAATCGTTGCCGCTCCAACTGCCGGATCATCCGGTGTGCTTCCCGGAGTACTACTCTCCTATGCTGAAGAAAATAACCTGAATGATGATGAGATAATAACCGGTCTCTTTAATGCCTCAGCCATTGGATACCTATTAATGAGAAATGCCTCTGTGGCCGGAGCCGAAGCAGGTTGCCAGGCTGAGATAGGCGCTGCCTCTGCAATGGCTGCATCCGCAATTACAGAGCTTCGAGATGGTACTCCGTCACAGTGTCTAGAAGCTGCCGCAATGACTCTTGCCAATATGCTTGGATTGGTCTGTGATCCTATTTGCGGACTAGTTGAGATACCTTGCCAGAGCAGAAATGCCTCAGGAGCTATGAACGCACTTATATCGGCAGAGATAATTACCTCAGGAGTTCACTTCATGATACCCTTTGACGAAATGTCTGATGCTATGCTTTCTGTTGGCAAGTCCCTTCCTCTTTCACTTCGTGAAACCGCTATGGGTGGATGTGCTGTCACACCGGCAGGATGTAAGGCTGCGAAAATGTTTTCAGAGAAGATCAACTGATCAAAATCTCATGAAATAACATACTATTTCATGATTTTTATATGAGTATTAAATACTACTATATATTTATATCCGGAAACGGAACAAAATTCATTGGAGGTTCTTCGTGACCTCCAATTATTTTTTCCATCCATACCATGTCATACCATTTCCCGAATTTACTTCCACACTTGTGAAAGTGTCCAGCAACCTTGTATCCTATACGTTCATGGAAAATCACACTGCTCATATCGATTTTAGAATCTCCGAAACGTTCAGACATCTCTTTTATACTGTCAATGTTCCCATCCAAAAGAGCAGAATCAAAATCTTTTTCACAGTTGTCCTTTAATCCAGGGCAGGCAATACAGGCGTTCATGTTCTGGACATTCTGCCTGATGGATATTCTCTCTATTTCATCATAGAGCATCCTTCCATAACCACTTTTTCTGGAATCCTCTCTTATATAAATAGAAGTTTCCACTGACCATTTATATGCGATCCTCTCCCCAAACGGGCTGGTATAGGCATATCCCTGGATTATCCCATTATCTTCTATGACGATATATGGGTATCTAGTCAATGTGTTTTCTATCCTGTTTCTGAATTCCTCCACAGTAGGAACTTCATATTCAAAAGTTATGGCTGTTTTATTTACATAAGGTGCATAAATATCCAAAAGTGCCTCAGCATCCTCAGGTGTCGCTGTTCTTATTAATATTTTTTCTCTTGG
The DNA here is from genome assembly GCA_017994075.1 of Lachnospiraceae bacterium. Taxonomy (GTDB): domain Bacteria; phylum Bacillota; class Clostridia; order Lachnospirales; family Lachnospiraceae; genus Lachnocurva. The sequence goes on along the minus strand of JAGOLM010000038.1, from coordinate 11,646 downwards.
AACATTTATTAAT
>JAGOLM010000038.1:0-11533 GCA_017994075.1 Lachnospiraceae bacterium | reverse complement strand
AGGAACTTCATATTCAAAAGTTATGGCTGTTTTATTTACATAAGGTGCATAAATATCCAAAAGTGCCTCAGCATCCTCAGGTGTCGCTGTTCTTATTAATATTTTTTCTCTTGGAACATTTATTAATGTTTCTTTTTTTAATGTTTCTTTTTTCAATATTTCTTTTTCTGACATGTTTTTCCTATTAAGACTTTCATGTTATATTCATGCTTATTTTAGATTAATTATAACTGCCTGGTCATCACTCTTTGTAATATTCAGGCATATCATCCCAGTCAATTTTATCATCTTTATAAAAATACTCATGGTCATGCTGACTGATCTCTCGGATCACTCGGCATGGATTGCCTACAGCTACCACGTTGGCAGGAATATCCTTACATACCACACTTCCAGCGCCGATTACTGAGTTCTCACCAATTGTGATCCCAGGAACTATGATCGCTCCGGCACCTATCCAAACGTTATTTCCGATATGGACATCTCTATTATATTGATAAGCCTTTTTCCTAAGTCCGATCTCAACAGGATGATTCGCCGTAGCTACCGTAACATTAGGTCCAAACATAACGTTATCTCCAACGTAGATATTGCCGTCATCCACAAGTACAAGATTAAAATTGGCATACACATGATCACCAAAGAAAACATGCTTTCCACCCCAATTAGCCCTAAGCGGTGGCTCTACATAGCATCCCTCTCCCATGCTTCCGAACATTTCTCTTAGTAATTCTCCCCTTTTATCCATCTCATCAGAACTTGTTTGATTAAACTGCTTCAGCTTGTCAATAAGCGGAAGCTGTACTTTCATGATATCAGCATCTGCAGAATCATATATCAGTCCTGCTTTCATTCTCTCGTATTCAGTCATCGCTATCTCCTCAATATTTGGCATTTTCAATCATCTTTCGGAAAACAACTGCTGTGTATGATAGAGTTTGGCGTATTCGCCATCCTTTTTTACCAGTTCATCATGAGTACCATTTTCTGTGATCTCACCATCTTCTATAACTATTATTCTATCAGCATTTTTAACCGTAGCCAGTCTATGCGCTATTACAAAAGAAGTTCTCCCCTTCATGAGTTCATCGAAGCTGGACTGGATACGCTCTTCTGTAATCGTATCAAGAGCTGATGTAGCCTCATCAAGAATTAGAATAGATGGATTTTTTAAAAATATTCTGGCAATAGATATTCTCTGTTTCTGTCCACCTGATAATCTGACACCTCGCTCGCCTACGCTTGTATCAAATCCCTCCGACATATCCATAATGTCATCATATATTTCCGCCCGTTTTGCAGCCTCTTTGACATCCTGATTAGTTGCTCCCGGCCTTCCGTAACGGATATTCTCCATAATTGTATCTGCAAAGATAAATACATCCTGTTGAACGGTTCCGATCCTATTTCTAAGAGATTCCTTGGTTATATCCCTGATGTCTGTCCCGTCTATTTTTATTGACCCGTAAGTTACGTCATAGAATCTGGGAAGGAGCTGGCAAAATGTGGTTTTACCTCCGCCGGAGGCTCCAACAACTGCAATTGTTTCACCGCCATCTACATGCAAATTGATATCATGGAGTATCTCTCGACCATTTTTATATGAAAAACATACATGATCTACATCAACTTTTCCGTAGGGAACACTTAGTTCTCTGGCATCATCTCTCTCTTTTATCGTAGGCTTGATATTCATAACCTCATTAAATCTAGATACTCCTGCAATACCATTAGCAAACGTCTCTGCAAAATTAGACAGCTTTCGAACGGGATTGATAAATGAATTGACATAAAGAGTAAATGTTATGAGATCTATATAATTAAGCTGTCCTCGGATTATCAAGTATCCACCTACGGCGATTACCGATACCGGCATAATTCCCATAAAGAATTCCATCGAACTATTAAACGTTCCCATAGCCTTATAAAAATTCTTCTTTGCAATTCTATATTCATTATTAGATTCGTCAAATCTTTCAAAATCAATGTCTTCATTGGCAAATGCCTTGGAAGTCCTTATTCCTGATAGGGAAGATTCGATACTTGTATTGATATCTGCGATCTTCTTTTTGACATTCATGGATGTCCTACCCATATTACGTCTCTGACTCATTACAACAATTATGAAAATCGGAAGAAGTACAGACACTACCAGCGCCAGTCTCCATTCAATCCTAAACATAAGAATAAGTGCACCAATAATGGTAATGCTGGATATAACCAGATCCTCCGGGCCGTGATGCGCTAATTCCGTTATATCAAACAGATCACTGGTCATCCTGCTCATAAGTGTACCGGTTCTCGTATAATCATAGAACTCAAAATCAAGAGTCTGTAGATGTTTGAAAAGATCTTCTCTTATATCCGCTTCAACTCTTACTCCAAATATATGCCCCCAATACGACATAATATAATATGCCAATGAGCGAAGTATATAAAATACAGCCACTATGATCATCAGTGTAAAAAATGCGCTGAACTTCTTGTAGGGTAAGAGATCATACATAGCATATCTGGAAACCGTAGGAAACATAAGCTCTACGCCAGAAGCAAAAACTGCACATATCATGTCTAATACGAACAATCTGATGTGCGGTTTAAAGTATTTAAGCATTGTCTTTATCATTTTTTCCTCCCTTATTTCAAAAAATTACCTATCATGTATTGTAGCATATCAAGAAACATATGTTACTTTTAAATCATGTCCCTGATATAACAATATCCCCGAACAATACATGTTCGGGGATATTGTTATATCATATTTTTTTTGTGGTTAGACAGCAATTGCAAACTTTTTAATGCGGTTAGCGAATTCTATATCTGTACCAACGATCTTGACCATCATTCTTCTCTTGATTCCCATTGTCAGGACACCGAGAAATGACTTACCATCTATAAATACACATCCGCTTTCAAGATTAATTTCATTGGGAGACTTGGATGCCGCATTAACGAACTCAGTTACATCATCTACATTATTTAAGAAAACATTCATTTGATTAATACCTCTATAAATCTTTTTGAAATAGCGACTATTATTTAACCACAGAACCTTGAATCTGACAAAATGTAAATTGAACAAAAATGACTTGTAAAATCGTTTTTATACTATACAGTTTAGACAAAATCAATGATTGATATGGACGTGTGTACAAAGATTCACTTATTAAGTTAAAATCACTAACCTTTCTAAGCGTTTTCTCTATTTATTTTACATTGACAATTGTTAAGATGATCATCGATCACTCCTATGCCCTGAAGGAAAGAATATATGATCACAGGTCCTACAAATGAGAAGCTCTTTTTCTTCAGATCTCGACTCACTTCTATAGACAGATCATCCTGAGATGGCACTTGATCTAATCGGTCAAAATGATGAACTATCCTTTTCCCATCTGTAAAATTCCATATGTATTCATCAAAAGAAGCATATTCTCCTGATTCTTTCATTCTAATTATTGCATTGGCATTTTTGATGATTGAATCGATCTTACGTCTGTTTCTGACGATATCGCTGTTGCCCATAAGGGCTTCTACCTGCTCGTCCGTATACTTAGCAACCATTTCTATATTAAAATCAGAAAAGGCTCTTCTGTATGCAGGCTCCTTATGGATAATCGTTGACCATGACAGACCTGCCTGCTGTCCTTCGAGACAAAGCATAGCGAAGAGTTCATTATCATCATGAACAGGTACACACCATCGGTTGTCATGATAATCCATCATCAGATCATCGCCTTCGGCCCATGCTCTGCAATTTGATATATCTGATTTCCCTATAATGTTATTATCACCCCTGATAATCTTGGATTTTTTATCTGAATTATTATCCGTTTTTTTTTCCATGTTTTTTTCCATGTTGTTCTCTCCACTAGAATTATTGCTCCATCTTATGAAAAGGGATTCTCTGATGGATACGGCAAGTTCTTAGGATGATTATAGTCTATTTCATTAATTGATACTCCTAAATACTTAAATGTATCAAATAATGCCTTGTCATAATGCCCAAATGCAACTGCTCCATGATGCGGATAGCTTTTTTCTATTAATACATTTCTGTAAAAACGGCCCATCTCATGAATTGCAAATACACCAATGCTGCCAAATGAACGAGTTGCCACCGGTAACACCTCTCCCTCTGCAACATACGCACGAAGTATATTATCACTCGTGGACTGTAAACGATAAAAAGTAATATCTCCAGGTATGATATCTCCCTCCAGCGTTCCATTAGTCACTTCAGCAGGAAGAGATCTGGCCATTATCATCTGATTCTTCATCTCACAATCAGATAATTTTTTTGAGCAGGTATTGCCACAGTGAAATCCCATAAATGTGTCCTTATGCTCATATGGATATATATTCATTATGGACTGATCATACATATCCTTGGGAACTGAATTATTGATATCCAAAAGGGTAACTATATCGTCACTTACGCAGGTACCGATATACTCAGACAATGCTCCATAGATATCGACCTCACAGGATACCGGGATTCCACGTCCTGTCAGTCTGCTGTTTACATAGCATGGGACGAATCCAAACTGGGTCTGGAATGCCGGCCAGCACTTACCTGCTATTGCAACATACTCACGATATCCCTTATGATCACGGATCCAGTCCAACAGTGTAATCTCATACTGGGCCAGTTTTTCCAGTATCTCAGGTTTCTTATTGCCGCTGCCAAGTTCCTCTTCCATATCACGGACTACATCCTTGATACGCTCATCATCTGCATGATTATTATATGCTTCAAAAAGATCCAATTCAGAATTCTCTTCGATCTCAACTCCAAGGTCATACAGTTTCTGAATAGGAGCATTGCAAGCCAAAAAATTGGTAGGTCTAGGGCCAAAGCTAATTATCTTTAGTTTATTTAATCCTATGACCGTTCTGGCAATCGGAAGGAATTCATGGATCATAGCTGCACAATCATCAGCATCTCCAACCGGATAATCAGGTATATATGCCTTGGTATTTCTAAGCTTTAGATTATAGCTGGCATTAAGCATTCCACAGTATGCATCGCCTCTACCCTGTATCAAGTCATTCTGGCTCTCTTCAGCAGCAGCCACAAACATCTTAGGTCCGTCGAAATGTTTCGCTAAAAGTGTTTCTGAGATCTCCGGTCCGAAATTGCCCAAATAGACACAAAGTGCGTTGCACCCTGCCTTTTTGATGTCTTCCAATGCCTGGATCATGTGGATCTCACTCTCCACGATACATACCGGACATTCATAGACATCTGCGATATCATACTTATCAGCGTAAGCCTTTATCAATGCCTTGCGACGGTTCACTGCCAGACTGGCCGGAAAACAATCACGACTAACTGCAACAATTCCGATTTTTACATTAGGGATGTTATCCATATTTTCTCCTTTATTCTTATTGTAATTTTAGAAACAATTCTTTGACTGAAGGGTATATATTTTTATATTGTTGATAATGAATATCATACTTTGATACAAGGTCAGGCTCAGGTTCCACATGATCAACAACACGTACTATTTTCTGACAAGCTTCATTAACCGTTCTGTATTCTCCTGCCGCAACTGCCGCCAGGATCGCACCACCCATAGATGGGCCTTCCTCTGTCTTTAATATATCAAGTCTAACATTCAGTACATTGGCAATGATTTTTTTCCAAAGCACACTCTTAGCTCCGCCACCACATATTTTGGAATCAGAAATATGAATACCTAGATTTCTGACAATTTCTACTGAGTCCCTAAGTGCAAATGCAACTCCCTCTAATACTGCCTGTGTCATATCTGTTCTAGATGTGTCCATTGTCATCCCGATAAAGGTTCCACGAGCGTGAGGATCATTGTACGGTGATCGCTCTCCCATTAGATAAGGTAAGAAATAAACGTGATTTTCTCCTAAAGAGCTAATTTTTTTCTGTTCTATTTCATAATCCTTGGTTCCAACTATTTCATCCATCCACCATTTGTTGCAGCTGGCCGCTGATAACATGCATCCCATGATATGATATCCGCCATCAGCTCCATCAAAGGAATGTAAGGCATTGTACTCATCCACTCTGAATCGGTCAGAGGATATAAATATTGTTCCGCTGGTTCCAAGAGAGATGTTACAGTTACCATCACCTATGGTTCCGGTTGCTATTGCTGCTGCGGCATTATCACCTGCTCCTGCGGCAACTATTACATGATCCGACAATCCTATTTCTTTGGCAATCTCGGGTCTCACAACGCCGATTTTTTCATAGCTTTCATAAAGTGTAGGAAGCATATCAGATGAAATATGACATATCTCGCACATCTCATCGGACCACTTTTTATTCTTAACATCCAAAAGTAATGTTCCCGATGCATCAGAATAGTCTGTGGAGTTAACCCCTGTTAACCTATAAGCCAGATAATCCTTGGGTAACATGATCTTTCTTATACGTTTAAAATTATCCGGTTCATTATTCCTGACCCAGAGGATCTTAGACGCTGTAAATCCAGTAAAGGAAATGTTGGCAGTATATTCAGATAGTTTATCCCGTCCAATGCTCTGATTCAGGTAATCATTTTCTACTGTTGTCCTACTATCATTCCATAAAATTGCAGGTCGGATAACCTCATCATTTTCATCCAGGATCACGAGGCCATGCATCTGACCGCCGAAACTAAGTCCTGCGATTTCTTTTTTATCATAGCCACTTATCAGTTCCCTTATTCCCTTTACTGATTCTTCATACCATTTATATGGGTCCTGTTCAGACCATCCCGGATGGGGATAATCACAATCATATTCCCGATGTGTGACATTTTTGATGTCTCCGTTCTCGTCCATCAAAAGGACTTTAACCGAAGACGTTCCCAGATCAACTCCGATATACAGCATATTCCCCCCTATTTTACTGACGATGCTATCAGTTCAAGATTTCCCGAGATCTTAAAATCCCCATATCCGTAGGGAAGTATAAAGTGATCTCCCTTTTTTACTTCATTACCATCTATTTTGCCTATACCTGAAACTATTGAAATATTTAAGAACAAATGCTTATTTTCTATTAGCTCAGATTCTTTATTAACGATCATTTTATAGATCTTGTAAAATTCACATTCATATATTTTATTCATATGATTTGCCGGTATATCATCTGTTTCTACCTTATCAGCCGAATGTCCCGGTACATTAATGACATCAAGGGCCTTATCTATATGAAGTTCCCTTAAGCTACCATTATATAATCTGTCATAGTCGTATAGCCTATAAGTTATATCACAGCTTTGCTGGGTCTCTAATAATAATATCCCAGATTTGATCGCATGGACTGTTCCCGGGTCTATCTGAATAAAATCACCTTTTTTAATAGGGATCTCTCTGATAAGATCCTTCCATTTTCCACCACGGACCATGTCTGTAAGTTCTTTTTTCGTAGATGCATTGTGTCCAATAACAAGCGTTGCATCTGCCGGTGCATCCAGAATATACCAACATTCTGTTTTTCCATAAGAACCATTCTCATGCTCTTTGGCATATTCATCATCAGGATGTACCTGAATACTAAGATCACCCTTTGCATCTATTATTTTGATCAGAAGAGGAAATTCCTTATAGGTAACATTACCGAAAAGGTCTCTTCTTTTTATCACTCCAGCTTCCCCATTCAACAACCTGCATATCGATGTTAACGCCGATTTTTTTGCCAAGGTACTCATTTACCTTTTTTGCCCATTTGTCATAATTCTTAGGCATTCCACTTCCGACTGCTACCCATTTAAGAGTAACTACGTCAGAATCCCCTGTTGGCTTACCGGAATTATTTCCAGTATTTGTTTTTGGACCACATCCAACTGTACCTGCAACTACAGCTCCAGCCAGTCCAAGTGCTAAAACCTGTTTGAACTTTTTCACAATGCGTACCACCTTTCTCTTTAGTGCAAATTTAATCACCCTTTTACTGCGCCGATAGTAAGTCCTGATATAAAATATCTCTGAAAAAACGGATAAGCGCATGCTATTGGAACAATAATTATTATTGCTATAGCCATCCTTACTGATTCAGCCGGCATCATATTTTGGTACTGCTGAAGCGAGAGCCCTGCAGATGGGTTGTTCGCTATGTACTCTAGGTTCTTCATCATGTTATTAAGAAGGGCCTGTAGTGATATCAGATTTGAATCATTTATATATAGAGAAGACTGAAACCAGTCATTCCAATAGCCGAAAGTCAAAAACAATGCGATCGTTGCAAATACAGGTTTGCTGATCGGAACTACAATATTTGCAAATATACGAAACTGGGAAGCCCCGTCGATCTTTGCCGATTCTATGATCGAATCAGGCACTGTTGTTTTAAAAAATGTTTTGCAAATGATTACATTAAAACTCGAAATACAAAGAGGTAATATTAAGCACCATATCGTATTATTCAGATGCAGGATATTGGTAATGACAACATAATTTGCTACCATACCACCGGTAAATATCATAGGGATAAATACTATCCATGTATAAAAACCTTTAAGTTTAAAGCTAGCCTGCGATAAAACATATCCCATCATAGTCGTGAGAAGTACACCGATTATCGTTCCTAACACTGTTACAAGAACAGATATAAGTAACGCATGAAGTATTACCGATGATTCATTCATTAGAAACTGATAGGCCTTTGTGGAGAATCCCTCAGGCCATATCATATATCCGTTTTTCCTTAGAGAATCCTCTGAAGATATAGATATCATAAATACGAAGAAAACCGGGAATATACATATAAATGACAACAATATAAATATTACATTGAAGATTACATTGGTACTCGGCTTGATCTTATTCATCTTGCCTGCTTCTCTGGCCTCAAGCTTTTCCATTGCCTTTTCTTGTTTTTTTATTTCTCTTGTCTCTGAAAGATTCTTCATATCAAACTCCATCCCGTAATATCTGGTTAGTATTCAGGTATATAAGTCATGCCATATTTTTTTAATTAAATAATTGCATTATCAGGATCTACTTTTTTAACGATCCAGTTTGCTATAAGTACTGTGATACAACAACATACTGCCTGGAAGAAACCTGCTGCTGCGGTTTTGCCGATAGGGGAATTGCTTTGCAGTGCTGCATATATATAAGTATCAAATGTGCTCGTTGCATTATAAAGTGAATGAGGGATTCCCTTGGTAACCTGCCAGAACAGTCCGAAATCAGAATAGAAAATATGTCCTACATTCAATATGAACATCATTACGATAATTGGTTTAAGAAGCGGTATTGTTATGTATTTGGCCTGTTGTCTCTTTGTAGCTCCGTCCAGCATTGCTGCTTCATACAGAGACTGGTCAAATCCGGTTATTGATGCAAGATATATAACCATGTTATATCCCATAGTTTTCCATAACTGCATAAATGTAAGGATAAAAGGCCAATATTTCGGTTCCATATACCATCTTATTGGTTGTCCGCCTGCTGAATTGATAATTATATTGAAAAGTCCTTTATCAGGATTCAGGAATGCATATACAAAGTAGCTTGCTACTACCCATGACATAAAATACGGGAAGAACATAAGTGTCTGATATACCTTGGATTTCATCCTGCTATACAGCTGATTGATCAAGATCGCCAATAGTACAGGAATCACTATATTTAAGACAATGAATACAAGATTATATAGAAGTGTATTTCTAAGTATTATCTGGAATGAATTACTTTTTATAAAGAAATTGAAATTAGAAAATCCTGCCCAGTCGCTGTGAAAAAGACTGTACATAAATCCCTTGCCGGGAATAAGTCTGTAATTTTTAAATGCAATGATGAGTCCAAACATAGGTAGATAACAAAACAGCGCATACCAGACAACTGTGGGCAGTCCCAGGATCATAAGTTCTGTATCATCATTGGTCCATTTTTTCTTCTTCATTGGTTGTATGTTGTTTTTGTTGCTCATCACTATCTCCCCGCCTGTATAATTCGTTAACCACGCAAGTAAAAATTCGTGTAAACATTTCGTTAAGTTTTTACTATACTAATTTAATGCTGATGTTAACTATTGTCAATTGTGCATAGGTAACAATTTTAACTTTTTCATTTTATGTAAATTGCTATTTTTTAACTTTTGTTAACCATTTTGTTAATTTTCTTTCAAAAAATGTGGAAAATTCAGTAGAAATCTGTATAATTAACATTGTAAAGAAATTATTAACGTTTCAAAAGAAGGTAACACTATGAGTAAAGTTACAATGCAAGATATTGCAGATGCACTTAGTACTTCAAGAATAACAGTTTGGAAAGCTCTTAATAATAAACCTGGCGTCTCCGAACAGATGCGAGATGTAATAATCGACAAGGCTAGAGATATGAGCTATCCCAAAATATATTCATACGATAATGAGGATGGATCTTCTCAAAGTGAACATGAGATGCGAACAGTCGCTGTTGTCATATCACGTCCCAATTCTTCGCTCTTCTGGATCGAGATAATTCATCAACTGGCAAAAGATTTCTCAAGAGAAAATATCAATATGATGTATACCTATATACCAAGCACCTATGAGGCTGATTACGTATTACCTGAAATGCTTTCAAATGGTGAGGTGGATGGCATTGTAGTTATGAATGTATATACTGCCGAGTACCTGAACATGCTTTCCAATCTTCCTATTGCCAAGGTATTTTTGGATACAGTACCTGAAGTTCCATATTATAACCTAAATGGGGATGTAATATATGTAGAAGGCCAACATGCAATAAAAGAGATCACCTCCCGACTTCTCGATAAAGGTATCAAAAAAATCGGTTTTATCGGAGATATCGAATATGCACAGACAAATATGGATCGTTATAATGGATTTCTAAATGCTTTTTGGGATAGAAATCTAGACGTTCCAACTGAATATTCAATGACGGCTCACCTAGGTCTAAACACTCACTATGATGAGCTCTCTGGATTTCTGGACAGTTTAGTAGATGCACCTGAGGCCTTTGTGTGCGCCAGTGATTTCATCGCTCACTTTGTCCATAAATATTATAGTGAAAATCATCCTGACATGATAGACAAAATTATATTAACAGGTTTTGATAATAATCCTGAGTATACCAATGTTGCTGGGTTGATCACTACTGTAGATGTAAGTACCAAAAATATAGGTAAGCGTCTGGCAGGACACATCGTTCTAAATATGGCCCACTCGAATCAGGGACAGGAAGTTTCATACATACTTAATAAAGTTATCTATAGAAATATATAATAGAAATATATAATAAATCAGATAATATAAAAGATCATTAGTTGTTAATTTAATTAACAGTTAATGATCTTTTTACTTTACATTTTTATTATATCTCCCCTACCATCACTCAGAATCATCATGTCAATCTCATCATCCTTGTAATGTGTTGGAATCTGTATTTCCTGTTCTTCACCTATATGTAAGCTCAGTTTCACAAATCCCGATAACTCCTTATTTCTGGGAACTATTATTTTATGGCCTTCCATTCCTCTTTTTCTGACAAATAAAAGTACCGTATCAAGAGAATCCATATCACCGGTATTCTTCACCTTGAACTGTATACT
>JAGOLM010000037.1 GCA_017994075.1 Lachnospiraceae bacterium | reverse complement strand
TTTATATTGATCATGAAACTAAGGCAGTCAGATGAATACATATGAAAAAATATATTCGGTTGTAAGACAGATACCATATGGAAAAGTGGCATCATATGGGCAGGTCGCGGCCCTGGCTGGAAATAAGAGATGGAGTCGAGTTGTAGGTTATGCGCTACATGTGAACCCAGACGAAAAGGGGATTCCATGTTATCGTGTGGTGACAAAAGACGGATATCCATCGAAGGCATTTGCCTTCGGAGGTGAAAATAAACAGATAGAACTTCTCATGTCAGAGGGAATTGAGTTTGTAGATGGACATGTTGACATGAGAAAATATTGTTGGGACATCCCAAGTGAGGCAGTCTTAGTTTCTGATTTATAGTGATGTATCAGCTGGCAAGGCTGCATTTTTCTTGCTTTGCCATTGCTCGAAAACCATATTTGCTGTGAGACCGACAGCGACTATCAATCCGCCTAGAATAGTTCGGATCGATTGTTCTGTTCCAATGATCATATCTATGATTATCCCGGTGAATATCTGACCGGTAAAGGATAGTAGAGTCAGCCGAAACGCTGAGATCCTTGGAACAGTGATATTAAAAAGAAGTACACCCATAACACCAAGAGTACCGCCTAGATACTTCCATGGGTTTACACTGATATTTGTTATCACAAAGGATTTTTGTAATAGTAAGAAAAAAATGATACATATCGGAAGACCAACCGCATGGTTTATAAGAGATCCAATGAGCGGGCTAGTCTGTAATGATAATTTTGAATTTATCGTTCTTGATAAAACTACGTTGCATCCGGCTAAAAAGGTCAGGATAATTGCTAAAACGGAACCGGAAGCTGACTTGTCTAACATAACAATCACACCGATTAATGCGGCGATGTAGCCGATAATAGCTGATTTGTGTATTTTTCTTTTTTCAATCCCAAAGAAACCAAAGTGATCGAATAGTACTGATGCAATACTTTGCCCTAGGAGCCCCATAGCTACAATGCTTGTCATTGATATCTGTCCAAAAGCATAATTGTTGAAAAGAGTTGTGAATACTCCCACAGCACCACCGCAGTATACCCATAGCGGGACTTTTGATTTTAAATGGAAATGTTCTTTTCTTGATCGGCACAGGATCAGAGCAAATATAACGCCAACGGCATGGACAATAGCAGCTGCGCCGTAAGCTCCGTAGCTGGCAGTCAGCTCGCCATTTAGTGACACCATTGTAGAAATACATACACCGGCTAAAATTGCTAATAAATAATACATTTTGATTGCCTCCGTTTATATGATTGTATTATCATATTGATAAAAGTATGTAGGACATATGTCATGGTCTATAAAAGTATAGTTTTAGCTAAGGGAAAAACAGGATGATGTCCATTGAGGATCAGAAATGATAACAAAACAGCTTGCTAATAAAGATCTTACAAACAAAGATCTTACAAATAAAGACCTTACAAATGAAGAGCAAAAAGCAATGGAAAAGCACGGGATCGATCCGGATATATTTCAAAATTGCAGGATATGCAGTTTCAAATCAGGTGAGATTATCTTTAGGCAGGGAGTGACTGTTAAAAACCTGTATATTATCCTAAAGGGTAAGATCAAAGTATGCATACTCGCCCCTAATGGAAGAGATCTGACGCTGAGTTATTATCTCTCAAGCGGAATACTCGGAGATGTGGAATTGCTCTTGGAAGAGAAGACGGCTTCAACCACTGCAGTTGTAGAATTGCCATCGGAATGTATTGAGATCCCATTAGACAGTAATGCATCCCTTCTTACAGGTAATATTTATTTTATGAATGAAGTCGCCAAGGGATTGTCAAAAAAATTATTAAAAAGCAGTAATGCTCTTGTGTCATCAGCATTGTATTCAGGCGAAGAACGGTTATGCTCGTATATCCTCATGACAGAAAATAATGGAATGTTTACCGGAGTTCTGTCAGATATATCCAAATCCATAGGTGTTAGCTACAGACATCTGTTTCGTATCCTGAATAACCTGTGCCAGAAAAATATCTTACAGAAAAACAAGTCTGGATTTCAGATAATCGATAGGGAATATATTATTAAAAAAAGCAGAGCAGAATAAACGAATTTTGGATATATATAAGGTTATTTATATTGACAAAAAAGATCACACTAAATATAATCAAATGATCTCTTTGCACTGCATTTCATCCGTGAAAAATGGATGCGAGAACAACAGTACAAACTGAGCAGGCGATACCTTAACGGGTGTGGGGCCGGGCTGTCATCTAGACGGCAACAGATTGCAATAAAAGCACATCTGTGGGACAGTTGTATGTTACCAGGGTGTGTTATTTTTATACCCAAAAGTAACAACTAATCTCAAATGGAGTGCCATATGAGAAATCGAGACACCGTATTGTATATTACAGCGGGAAACGGAGGATTCTTTTATGACAATCAACAGAACCAACAAGGCAGGTCTTACATCTGCCGAAGCAACAAAATTGCAGGAACAATATGGTAGGAATGAACTTACGCCACAGAAAAAGGATAGCTTTTTTAAAAAAGCACTTCATACGATCTGTGAGCCAATGTTTTTACTACTGATTGTTGCTGCAATTATTTATTTTCTCCTTGGAGAGCCCAGAGATGGTGCGATAATGCTTATTTTTGTCGTGGGCATTATCAGTATCGACATAATACAGGAGTGGAAAACAGACAAGACACTTAGTGCCTTGAGAGATCTGTCGGCTCCACATATCAGAGTTATCCGAAATGGACAGGAACAGGAAATAGCGAGTGCTGACCTGGTTCCTGGAGACTTGATGTTGATCCAGGAAGGCGTGAAGATACCGGCAGATGGCGTGATAATTAGCTGTGCTGACTTGTGCGTAGATGAATCTTCCCTCACAGGAGAGGCAGAGGGTGTCTGGAAAATATCTAGTGATAAGGCAGAACCTACTAAAGATTATTGGAAAAAAGATTATTGCTATGCAGGTACCCTTGTTATTCAGGGAACTGCATTGATTCAGGTTGACAGGATCGGTGCATCTACCGAGTATGGTAAGATCGGACTGGGATTGGCTAATGCTCCGGTAGAAGCTACTCCTCTCCAGACACAGACATCTAAGCTGGTAAAGACTTGTGCGATCATAGCCGGTGTGCTCTTTGCAATAGTGGGAGTTTTCACATGGTTTAATATTTCGGATCACAGTTTCGGTGACAGACTTATAGAGAGCATTCTTTCGGGAGTAACACTGGCTATGGCCATGATCCCTGAGGAATTCCCTGTTATCCTTACAGTATTTTTATCAATGGGAGCATGGAGACTGGCAAGAAAGCATTCACTTGTGAGGAAACTCCCCAGCGTTGAGACACTTGGAGCTGTTTCGGTATTGTGCGTTGATAAGACCGGCACGATCACAATGAATCAGATGACAGTTCAAGAAACATGGATAAATACAGACTCAGAACATAAATTGGCAGAAACCATGGGACTCGCATGTGAAACAGACACCTATGATCCTATGGAAAAGGCAATGCTTAGTTTTTGCGAAGGGATGGGTATAAAAAAGGACAGTCTGTTTTCTAATAAGTTTATCAGTGAGTATGCATTCACTAATGAGCTTAAGATGATGGGGCATGTCTGGAAAAAAGATGGTGAGATAATCATTGCTGCCAAGGGAAGCCCGGAAAAGATAAATTCTATTTGTGACATCACTGAAGAAGCAAAGAAGAAAGCTGAAGATGAGATAAATAAGCTATCCTCACAAGGGCTTAGAGTGATAGCAGTTGCTACTGCCACACCTGAAAATGAATCACAGATCCCTCCATCACTAACAGATTGCAAATTGACGTTATTAGGTCTTGTGGGATTGGCTGATCCGCCAAGAGAAAGCGTTAAGGAAGATATTTCAGCATGCAACAGAGCTGGCATAAGGGTAGTAATGATCACAGGCGATAATGGAATAACTGCATCTGCTATCGCAAAAAGAATTGGGATTTCGGGTAGCGATAATATTATAACCGGAGAAGACTTAGACAAGATGAGTGACGAAGAGCTTCGAGATGCAGTTAAAAATGTTTCTATATTCTCGCGAGTTATCCCTCAACACAAGATGCGTATTGTTAAGGCATTTAAAGAAAATGGGGAAATAGTTGCAATGACAGGTGATGGTGTCAATGATGCACCTGCTCTAAAGTACGCTGATATAGGAATTGCAATGGGTAAAAGAGGTAGTGAAGTATCGAGAGAGGCAGCAGACCTTATTCTGATGGACGATAATTTCACTACGATCGTTGAAACTGTTCGAGATGGTCGTAGAATATATGACAATATCAGAAAAGCAGTTGGATATGTTTTTACTATTCATATTCCAATAGCTGCATCATCTATTTTGGCACCATTTTTGGGTATAGCTCCAGGCGCACTTCTACTTTTACCGCTTCATGTAGTTTTACTAGAGGTAATGATCGACCCGACTTGCTCGATAGTGCTTGAACGTCAGCCTGCAGAGGAAAATGTTATGGATAGGAAGCCTCGTGATCCAAATGAAAAATTATTGACAGGCAAACTATTAGGAAAGAGTATATTACAGGGAGTTGTTGTATTTGCAGCAGCATTTGGTGCTTACTATAAAACGCTTGATTCAGATCTTGCCAATGCGCCGATCGCTCGTGCCATTGGACTATCGATAATCATGATCGCAAATCTGTTTTTGGTTCATGTCAATAGTTCAGACAGTGATTTTGCTATTATCTCAGCAAAAAAATTAATAAAAGATAAGGTGATGTGGGCAGTTACAATTGGAACATTTGGATTGCTGGCAATAATCATATATTCGCCTATTTCCGGTTTGCTTAAGCTTGCACCGCTTAGTCATACTCAGGCACTTATGGCATTTGGTATTGCAGCAGTATCAGTTCTGTGGTATGAATTAATTAAACTGATCAAAAAAGTAAGCAAAAAAGGTAGGGATTAAAACAGATATGGAATTTGATAAATACTACGAACTGAAGGACTACGAGGAAAAAAAGAAATTTCTGGAAGAACATGAAGTTGATGACGATTCTGAACTATATGAGATAAGAAAAGAAATTTTTAATAATAGATATGTCAGAAAATCAGCTCATGAGACTGTATCAGATATGTTCATCAGAACATTTATGATGCTTCTGGTACTGAATGATAGCAGGATAAGCCTGAAAAAAATGAAGGAAGAGTATACAAAACTCCTCAAGGATATTGGAATAGATCCGAATACTATCGGAGAAAGAAGCAACAAAGATGTATATTCAGATCTCTTATATCAGGAAATCCGAAATGCTGCTTTATTTTATATCAGCACATCTAAGAGCGACCAGTATCGTAAGAGATTTATGGGATTTATCTCATCTAGTGATAAGACAAAACATGATCAGATGAGAAAAGATTGCTGGAAGATCTCTTACGGAGTTGCCAAGAAAGCGTTCATGGAAGCAGAAGCTGACATATTGATAAGAGCTGTGTCAGATGAGTATGAAGCTGAATTCGATGGGGAAAAATTAAGAGCAAACTAAAATCACTTCCAGTATCCTAGCTGTATGCCCTTCTCATGTATTATCACGGCCTTGGAATAGTAACCATAAGAATTAAAATGAGTCCAATCGGCTCGAAGCTGCTTTGAAAGGTTTCCTTTCATGGCAGCTTCTTTATCTTTCATGGTTTCATTTAGTCCTGCTATAGATAACCCTCGGCTTATGAGCTCCAATCGCATATTTATGAAGTGTTTATCGAAAGCTTTCTCGAGAGCGCCATCCCATGAGGTCTTGGCAGTTCTAGATGTAATATTATCCGCATAATTATACACAAGAGGATCAGCAGAATTCTGAGGATCGTCAGTATCTCCGATTATTATGTAATCACTACAGCCTGAGTGATCGATCATAGCATTGTACTGTGCGATCAACTCAGAATAATTATCCCATCCTCCATTGCTTCCAATTTCCAAAATAAGGATACTTCCAGGATGCTTTTTACCGTTCTTGAGTATGTCTTTGTTTATTTTCTTTAGGTATGAAGAGTCGTCACTTGCTAGACCACCCTGTAAAATGGCGATTTCCTCGGATGTGGCACTTGGAATACCGAAATTATAAGTCTTGATCCCTGTCAGTTTTTGCAGCACATCGGGATATGACATATTGCTGGCGTCGAAAAGCACAGAGTCAGTAGAGATTAAGGCCTTGGATTTTCCGGTGCCTGCAGTCATACTGTCGCCCCAGCATACAATTTCAGGAATATTTTGTTTGGTTTTTGTTGTATTTGAAGTGGTTTTTAGAGAATTCTCAGAATCGGAATCCTGATTATCCGGATTCAATATATTGTTGGAATATCTGCCGCAAGCCGCAATCGTCATGGATGCTAATAGTAATAGCGGTATAGTGAAGTGTCTTCTTCTCATAGCAAACCTCACGATCTAATGATTATGTAATTGATTTATCTTAATTATCGACTGAAAAAATCACAATGTCAAGGTTGTCAATGTAGAAATGCCTTAATTATTATAAAGCAATAATGATGGCTAAAACGGCATTATATTCACATTATGTGGCAAAATATTAAATATGATTAAGATATTTTCAATGATATTTAAAAAATAAATGCCGAATCCCCCTTACATTTAATTAGGTTTATGCTATAATTTCTTAGGTTGATTAATTGGTGTCAGTTGGCACTAAATCTGAAAGGAGTATTTATATGAATCAGAAGACGGCAATAAGAGATGCCAGAGAGCTAGGGGTGCCAAAGATGATGTTGCTTGGATTGCAACACATGTTTGCAATGTTTGGAGCGACAATTTTGGTACCGATACTCGTTAATAATTATTTTAAAGGACAGGGTCCAAGCATACAGGTCACATTATTTTGTGCCGGTGCTGGGACTCTTTTTTTTCACCTTGTTTCCAAGAGAAAAGTTCCTGCATTTTTAGGATCGTCCTTTGCATTTCTAGGAGGCTATGCCACAGTCGCGGCACTAAATACTGGAATCTATAGGAATATGTCAATGGGAGAGAAACTCTCATATGCTAATGGCGGAATAGTTGTAGCAGGACTTCTATATGTTATTCTGGCTATTATCGTCAAGGTTGTAGGTGTCAAAAAGGTAATGAGATTCCTGCCACCTGTCGTAACAGGCCCTATGATAATATGTATTGGATTATCGTTAGCTCCCTCAGCGGTTACCAACTCATCAAAAAACTGGATATTAGCTCTTGTGGCCTTTGGAGTAGTTGTAGCCTTTAACATCTGGGGAAAGGGAATGTTTAAGATCATTCCGATTCTTATGGGTGTAGCAATTTCCTATGTCTGTGCAGTTTTGTTTCAATCAATGGGAATGACCAATTTGGATGGATCTAGGATCCTGGATTTTACTGCAGTTGCCGGTTCCAGAGCAGTTGCACTTCAGCCCTTCGTATTATGTAAATTTGATATTACTGCAATTCTGGTTATGGCACCGATCGCTATAGCTACAATGATGGAACATATCGGAGATATTCTGGCAATATCAGCTACTGTGGGAGATAATTTTATAGAGGACCCGGGACTTCACAGAACACTTATAGGAGACGGACTGGCAACAGCGTTTGCCGGATTTATAGGAGGACCTGCCAATACAACATACGGAGAGAATACCGGAGTGCTGGAATTATCCAAGGTATATGATCCAAGAGTAATTAGACTGGCAGCATTATATGCGGTTATACTCAGCTTCTCACCGAAGGTCGCAGATCTGATAGGTTCACTTCCTACGGCAATCATAGGAGGAATAAGCTTTATATTATACGGAATGATCTCGGCTATTGGCGTCAGAAACATAGTTGAAAATCAAGTAGATTTTAAAAAGTCAAGAAACTTAATCATTGCAGCTGTTATTCTGGTAAGTGGGTTAGGATTTTCAAATGGTCTTACATTTAAAATAGGTTCTACATCAGTGACACTTACATCTCTGGCAATTGCAGCGATTCTTGGAATCCTGTTAAATGCGATTTTGCCAGGCAAGGATTATGATTTTGAAAATAGTCGTGAATCAGATACTGATGCTCAAAAAGATAAAACCGTAATAAGTAATAAAAATGTTAAAAGAGCATAAGAACGTATGACATTAGAGAATATTGTGAAAGGGCATATGACATTAATGCACAAGACATTTTATATTGCCAAGTGGCATTTATAGTAAGCTCTGAAATAATTATAATTGGTGTATTGGCACTGGTATAGCGTTTGTTTATTTGATAAAAGTGTTATAGCTTTATTGGTGCATGCAGTGGCGATTAATGCTATAATCTTCTGGCTGGCAGGTGATTTTAGACCTACAGACACTAGAATAAGACATTAAAATTTTACCCAAAGGGGATAAAAAGGAGAGAAACATGAGCAATACACCTACACCTCACATCGAAGCTAATGTTGGAGAGATCGCAGAGACAATACTTCTGCCGGGAGATCCTCTTCGTGCGAAGTTTATCGCAGATAATTTCCTCACAGATGTTAAGCAGTTCAATGCGACCAGAAACATGTTTGGTTATACCGGAAAATATGAAGGAAAAGAAGTTTCTGTAATGGGAACCGGAATGGGTTGTCCTTCAATTGGGATCTATTCTTATGAATTGATTCATTTCTATGGATGTAAGAATCTGATCAGAGTCGGAACAGCAGGAGCTATGCGCCCTGATGTAGAAGTAAGAGACATGATCATTGCTCAGGGTGCCTGCACTACATCAAATTTTGTAAGACTTTTCGGACTTCCTGGAGACTTTGCTCCTATAGCAAGTTATGATCTGATGAGAAAAGCAGCAGATGCAGCTAAAGATATGGGTATAAAGTATCGTGTAGGCAATGTTCTCTCTTCTGATATGTTCTATTCACCTGAGAAGACAGCACCTGGTGGAATGACATGGGGCGATATGGGAGTTCTTGCAGTTGAGATGGAGACTGCAGCACTTTATGCCAATGCCGCAGCAGGCGGAGCTAATGCGCTTACTATTCTTACAATATCTGATTCAGAGTTCTCTGGAGTGATCACAACAGCTGAGGAACGTCAGACAACATTTACAAATATGATGAAAGTAGCACTTAAGCTGGCATAATATAAGTACATAAATTAGATTCGGTTCCTACGGGATAACATTAAGAACGCTTTCGCTTTGAATGAAAGCTTTCTTAATTATTATCTCGCAGGAACCTTTTTTGTATGTATATTTACAATATATTCAGGCAGTTCTCGTGCAAACCGATACAGGTATCAACATCTTTTTCGAGGAAAAGAACAGCGGAGCTGGTTCAATTTAATACGGACTGAAATAGCCTGTAATCACATAGAATTGTGCAATATGACTAATTTTAGCCATGAAAATCCTTGAAAACATAAAAAAATAACGAAGAATTTTCATGGTAAACAGAAGAATTTTCTGTTTTTTTGAAAAGATCGAACTGTTAATATGGTCTCCATAAGAGGGAGCCGCCCATAGAAATTGCTATTAACACATCAACTGGGCGACTGAAATTTTTTAAAGGAGGTTTAGGATTATATGAAAAAGAAACAGATCGTTGCACTTACAATGGCAGCTTTTATGGCTACCGGAATGGCAGCTTGCGGAAGCACTGGATCGAAGGGCTCTAATGGGTCATCAACTTCAAGTGTAGCTAACAAGGACAAACCACTTGTATGGTTCAACAGACAGCCATCAAACTCAAGCACAGGCGCTCTTGACACAGATGCACTTAACTTCAATGACAAGACTTATTATGTAGGTTTTGACGCTAACCAGGGTGCTGAACTTCAGGGCCAGATGGTAGTTGATTATATCAACGCTCATGCAGATGAGATTGATAAGAATGGTGATGGAACCATCGGATATGTTCTTGCTATCGGTGATATCGGACATAACGATTCTATCGCTCGTACAAGAGGTGTAAGAAAAGCCCTTGGAACAGGCGTTGAGAAAGATGGAACAGTTGATTCTTCACCTACAGATACTAACCCTTCAGCTGTAAAAGAAGGCGAAGTTAAGGCTGGTGGTAAGACATACAAGGTTGTTGAGCTTGCTTCTCATGAGATGAAGAACTCAGCAGGAGCTACATGGGATGCCGGTACAGCAGGAAATACTGTTGAGGCTTGGTCAGCTACATTCAGTAACAAGATCGATCTCGTTATTTCCAATAATGATGGAATGGGAATGTCAATGTTCCAGAAATATTCCAAAGAAGCTAAGGTCCCTACATTCGGATATGATGCAAATAGCGATGCTGTTGCAGCAATCAAAGACGGATACAGCGGAACAATTTCACAGCACGCTGATGTTCAGGCATATCTGACACTCAGAGTTCTGAGAAACCTTCTCGATGGAAAAGATGTAGATACAGGTATTGGCACAAAAGATTCTGCTGGTAATGTACTTACTGACAAGGATTACAAGTATGTTGCAAAAGAGCGTTCATACTATGCATTGAACCTTGCTGTAACAGCTGCTAACTACAAGGACTTCACAGACTCAACCAAGACTTATGCACCTGTATCAAACAAACTTGATACCAAAAAGAGTGCCAAGAAGTCTGTATGGCTTGACATCTATAACTCATCAGATAACTTCCTGAGTTCTACATATCAGCCTCTGCTTCAGAAATACGATGATATTCTTAACCTTAAGGTTGACTACATCGCAGGTGATGGACAGACAGAGTCAAATATCACAAACCGTCTCGGCAATCCGAGCCAGTATGATGCATTTGCAATCAATATGGTTAAGACCGATAATGCATCTTCATACACATCACTTCTTAAGAACTGATAATTAAGTAATCAGGCTGTCGGGAAGCCAACGGCTTCTCGGCAGCTTTTTTGAAAACAGGAGTAAAGCCATGTCAGATAATGAAAGAGATACGATACTGTCTATTCGAGGCATGTCCAAATCTTTCGGGCGAAACAGAGTTCTGGATCATATAGATCTTGACCTGAAAAAGGGTACCGTCATGGGACTTATGGGCGAAAATGGCGCCGGAAAATCAACTATGATGAAATGCCTGTTCGGAACATACCATAAGGACGAGGGAGACATCATTCTGGATGGTAAGGAAGTAAGTTTCTCAGGACCCAAAGAAGCCCTTGAAAATGGAATTGCAATGGTTCACCAGGAATTGAACCAGTGCCTTGAAAGAAGCGTGGTAGATAACTTATTTTTAGGAAGGTATCCTAAAAATGCGGCAGGAGTTATCGATGAAGCCAGCATGAAAAAAGAAGCCGCTAAATTATTCAGAAGACTGGGAATGACAGTCAATCTTACACAGCCAATGCGTAAAATGTCTGTTTCACAAAGACAGATGTGCGAGATAGCCAAGGCTATTTCATATAATTCAAAAATAATTGTACTTGATGAACCCACATCCTCACTCACAGAACCTGAGGTCAAAAAGCTTTTCAGTCTAATGGCTCAGCTTCGTGACCAGGGAATCTCACTTATATATATTTCTCATAAGATGGATGAGATCTTTCAGATCTGCGATGAAGTTTCTGTCCTTAGAGATGGTAAAATGGTAACGACCAAGGATGTTAAAAATACAGATCTAAATGAACTAATTGCAGCAATGGTAGGACGTTCTCTTGATAATAGATTCCCGCCTGTGGACAATGTTCCGGGAGAAAATATATTAGAGATATCCCATTTGGCAACCAAGTTCGCACCGCATCTTCAGGATGTATCCTTTGATGTAAAAAAGGGTGAGATCTTTGGACTGTACGGACTGGTAGGAGCTGGAAGAACAGAACTTCTAGAGACTATTTTTGGAGTGCGTACAAGAGCTGCAGGTCGCGTTTATTACAATGGCAAACTTATGAACTTTTCCAGTGCAAAAGAAGCCATGGAACATGGTTTTGCTATGATTACAGAAGAAAGAAAAGCAAATGGTCTTTTCATAAAGGGCAACCTGATGTTTAATACAACAATTGCCAATATGGACCATTATAAGGCTGGAGTAGCGCTTTCGGATAAGAAGATGCACAAGGCAACACTGAATGAGATTTCCGTCATGCATACAAAATGTATGGGACCTGAAGACTCGATCATGAGCTTATCAGGTGGAAACCAGCAGAAGGTTATATTTGGTAAGTGGCTGGAGAGAAATCCTAACGTGTTTATGATGGATGAGCCTACAAGAGGTATCGATGTAGGTGCAAAATATGAGATTTATGAGCTGATTATCAAGATGGCAAAAGAGGGCAAGACAATAGTAGTTGTATCCTCAGAGATGCCGGAGATCCTTGGGATTACAAATAGAATCGGAGTTATGTCTAATGGACGTTTGTCCGGAATAGTCAATACCAAGGAAACCAATCAGGAAGAGCTCTTAAGGCTCAGCGCAATGTATCTGTAACGGAGGGGATATAAATGAGTGCAAAAAAAGGTATATTAACTGCTGAACAGGAAGAGAAAATGCTTCAGCCCATAGACGAATATGTGGGCAAAATTCAGAAGAAAATCGATGAATTAAGACAAGAGGGTACTGACAGAGTTATTTTTTATCAGTCCCATATGAAGCAGATCTCTGTAGATAAAAACTACAATAGTGCTGAGAAGCAGGAGATAAAGGCAAAAGATAGCAAAGAACTTGAAAAAGCCAAGGTTATCGAAAATAAATATAAAGAAGAAATTGCCAAGCTTATTGCTGATGCAGAGGCATATCTGAAAGAACATTATAACAGGGATTATTTTAATCCTATCGCAGATAGCTGCATTGTAAGAAAAGATGAAGCAAAGAAGAGATATGAAGCTAAAATTGATGCTCTTAAAAAAGAACATGAAGTTGAGATCGGAAATCTAAAAAAGGGTAATGGATCTGAGGTTGCCCAGGAAATCAAAGATGAAAACTATGTATATAAGAACAAGATCTTTGATGCCAAGGTAACTTATCAGAATGAACTTCAGGAAATAAAAGACCACAGACATGAAGCATTTGTATATGAGTACCATCTGATCGATCTTCTGAGAATGTCTAGATTTACATTTTCACAGACCCGTGAACAGAAGAAAGAAAACAGAAAGTATACATTTAATAGAAAACAGTTTTTCCTTCAGAATGGTCTATATATGGTTATTATCATGGTATTTATCTTCCTTGGTATAATCACACCGATTCTCAAGGGAACACCGCTTTTTACAACAGTCAATATTCTTAATATTTTACAGCAGGCATCACCTCGTATGTTCCTGGCACTTGGAGTTGCAGGACTTATCCTATTGACAGGTACTGATCTTTCAATCGGACGTATGGTTGGTATGGGAACTGTTACAGCTACCATAGTCATGCATAGAGGTATAAATACTGGTGGAGTATTGGGTCATATATTTGATCTGACGAAGATGCCTCTTGCGGGAAGAATCGCTCTGGCACTTGTAATGTGTATTATCTTAAGTACTATTTTTACATCAATTGCAGGTTTCTTTGCTGCAAGATTTAAGATGCATCCCTTTGTTGCCACAATGGCAAACATGCTGATCATCTTTGGTTTGGTAACATATGCTACTAAGGGTGTTTCCTTTGGTGGAATAGAAAACGATATTCCGTCAATGGTTATCCCTAGAATTGGCAATTTCCCTACGATCATCATCTGGGCTTTTGCAGCGATCCTGATCGTGTGGTTTATCTGGAATAAAACTACTTTTGGTAAAAACCTCTTTGCTGTAGGTGGTAACCCTGAAGCAGCTTCTGTATCAGGTATTTCAGTATTCAAAGTTACAATGGGCGCATTCATCATGGCTGGTATCCTCTATGGATTTGGTTCATGGCTGGAATGTATCAGAATGGTTGGTTCCGGATCTGCCGCTTATGGACAAGGTTGGGACATGGATGCAATCGCAGCCTGCGTTGTCGGTGGTGTATCATTTACAGGTGGTATTGGTAAGATCTCAGGCGTTGTTGTCGGTGTATTGATCTTCACAGGTCTTACTTATTCACTTACAGTTCTGGGTATCGATACTAACCTCCAGTTCGTATTTGAAGGTATTATCATTCTCGCAGCAGTAACTCTTGACTGCTTGAAATATGTTCAGAAGAAGTAATAATTAGTTTATCATCAATCCTTTTTACTCATATAATATTTAGCAGGAGCCACGATTTTCGTGGCTCCTGCAGTTTTTATAAATAAATCACAAGCGAAAGATATAATCGAAAGAAATATATAAGCAAAAAAAGAAGCAAAAATATAGAAGCCAGATAAGCGGCCAATAAAAAATATTTTTTTAAATGGTATTTTCTTATTTTCTGCTATAATTGTATATGGTAAATATAAAATAGATTTGAATATACATTTGAAAATATATACATCATGATAAACATAAGGTTTTACAATATATAGGGAGCAAAAATGGCATATAAATGCTTGATCGTCGACGACGAAGAAGACGTTATTATAACCATAATAAACAGACTAGACTGGCAGAAAATGGGATATGAGGAGCCGGACTATGCTCATAACGGGGTTGAAGGATTGGAAAAGGCAGGCGGAAATATTCCTGACGTTGTACTGACAGATATCAGAATGCCATATATGGATGGACTGGAATTGTCCCGTTTGCTCAAGGAAGAATACCCCAATATCAAAATAATAATCATCTCAGGATTTGATGAGTTTGAATATGCCAAGGAAGCGATCCATCTCGAAGCAGAGGAATATATTCTAAAACCAATAGATATGGATGAACTAGAAGCACTGTTTAACCGTATCAAAATATCTCTTGATAAAGAAGCAGAAGAGAGACAGAGTATCAAAAAATTATCAAAATATTATGCAGAGAGTCTGCCGGCATTACAGGAGAATTTCTTCGCAGCCCTAATAGAAGGCCGAGTAGAGGAGAATAAGATAGACAATTATCTGCTTAATTATCAGATAGATCTAAGAGGACCAAGATACTGTATTGTTGAGATACATACCAGTAAGACCAAGGCACCGGAAGGCATTAATCCGGTTCTTCTTGATATTTCAGTCAGAAGATTGGCAGAGGAGAAACTACATGAGAAGTGGAATGGAAGATTCTTCTCATATCTTGGCAACACAGTTATGATAGCACAGCTTCAAAATGAGGCAGAGGTTATTGATCTTACGGACTCATTGGATAGATTTGTACGTTTGTCGGAAAATGCATGTAATGCCGTAGTTACGGCAGGAATAGGTACTATATCGGATGATCTGTCAGAACTCAGCGAATCTTTTGCAGGAGCGGAAGAGGCAGTATCGTATCGTGCGATCTATGGAACAGGCAAGGCCATTAATATTGCAGAAGTTGCACCATCTCATCCGGAGGATGATAGCACAGAGGACAGCGAAAAGGATCTGATGAGTATACTTCGAAGGATCCGTGTTGGAAAAGATATAGATATAGAGAGATCAGTAGCGGATTTATTTGGTGGTAAGATAAAGGGTAAATCACTTCAACAGTACAAATTTTTCGTAATGGACACCATGAGCAGAATGTATCATTTTACAGAGGAAAATCTTCTGAATAGTGAAAAGATCTTCGGCAGATATACTGATATGAAGGAAATAGATAGGCTAGATCTGGGAGAATTTGAATCGCTTGTCAGTAATATACTGAAAAAGCTTCAGAATGAGATGGATTCTACCAGAATAGGAACTAATAAGGAATTTGTGATCAAGGCAGAACAATATGTCCAGGAAAATTATTCCGAAGTGGAATTAAGCGTTGACAAGATATGCAAGACCTTGGCGGTGAGTTCGGCGTATTTCTCAACTGTATTTAAAAGAGATACGGGTAAGACATTTATCGAATATCTGACAGATTACAGGATGGAAGAGGCATCTAAGCTTTTATTGAATGACAATCTAAAGACCTATGTTATTGCTGAAAGAGTGGGGTATTCAGACCCGAATTATTTCACATATGTGTTTAAGAGAAAGTATGGACTGACACCATCAAAGTATCGTAAGGAAAAGATCTGATAAAAAAACAAAACAGAGAGCTACAGGGCATGAAAAAACAAAGATTCATGAATTTTATACTAAGGGTTGCTCCGAAAAGCATTCAGGGTACACTGATGATAGCATTTACGCTGGTTTCTGTAGCGTCAATGTTTTTTGTCAGTATCATGCTTTATCAGAATTCCGAATATAATTCCAGAAAACTCGCAACAGAGAGTTCGCAAGAGATGCTGAGTCAAGCGACAGAGGAGTTCGAGAGCTATCTAAAGAGCATGAGACTCTTGTCGGATACAATGTATTACAGTGTATTAAAAGAAAGGGATATAGCCAAGGAAAATGGAGAAGACTCCATGAGCCTCTTGTATGCGTCGAACAAGGATAATCTTGTCAGTGTGGCTCTTTTTTCCAAGGATGGGAACCTGATATCGGCATCTCCATCGGCGGTTCAAAAGATCAATTCCAATGTATCAAAGCAAGGGTGGTTC
>JAGOLM010000005.1 GCA_017994075.1 Lachnospiraceae bacterium | reverse complement strand
AAACGGCATCAGATAATTACACAGTTGTTGGCCTTAAAGCTGGGGAACAGTACGGATTTAGAGTTACTCCATATGTGGTTGTTTCAGGTAAGAGAAGCTATGGAGATCCAAGTAATATTACGGCAAGAACCACATTGGCAGCAGCAACAGGAACTTCAGCCACCAATTCGTCTGACGGGAAGGTAAATATCACATGGAGTACAAGTGCTAATGTAGATGGTTACGAAGTGTACAGAAGCGCTACACTTAGCGGCACATATAAACTAGCAGCAATCGTTCCACTTGCTTACGGTGGATTCAAGGATACTCAGGTTACCAGTGGATCAACGTACTATTACAAGCTTCGAGGCTACAAGAAGGAAGCAAATGGAAGCATGACATACGGAGCATATACCGCAGCCATAAAGACAACATATTAATAAAAAGAATATATAGACACGGAGTCCCATTCAGGTGATTAGTACATCTGAATGGGACTTTTTTATTGACAGAAATTATATGCTGTGTAAAATTAAAGTGTAAGAGACTACATATTGTAGTTTTGTTTTGTAGAATAAAAAAATGATTTCATTTTTTGATTCCATTGAGGGATGTGTAATATATATGAAAGATATTTCAAAGCATTTTTTCTTTAAAAAGGCCAGAGAAGAGGACGATGAAGCAACTATTATGAATGAGTATGCTGAAGGGTTTGATGAATCTCCGGATAAAAAGACTGCTGATATAGTCAGCCAGCATATCACAAGAGCGATAGAAGAAAAAACAGGAAAAACAGAAGCCGACGATGAAGAAATACGTGACTATGAAATTGGAGGCTTTCATTTTGATACCTATTATGAATATAGAAATGCAGAAGAAGATATCAAAAGAGTTGAGATCATTAATAAGAACATAGACATTAAAGATCCAGAGGCAGCAGTACGTCTCTACAATATGATCAGAGACGGGAAGATAACATTTAAAAGTCCAATAGGTGAACAATTCTTTAACCATGTCGGAGATATAGTTGCAGAGCGCTCGGTGGACCTGCTACAGGATAAAAAGGTTGTAGATGAAGCAGAAGGCCGGGTTAAAAGTCAGAAGAGAATGGCACTTTTTTTTATAAGCCTGGCAGTGATTGCATTTGCGTATTTTGCTGTGTCCGAGGGAACGGACTGGTGGCAGACCAGGAAGCTGACGAAGCTACAGGCTGAGACCGAGTCGAAAGCAGAAAAACAGGATAAGAAAAACAGCGACAATAATGGTGCAGATAAAATTATAATCTCGAATCAGACTACGATTAAAGATCAAGGAGAATTAACGGTTCTTCCAGAATATAAAGAAGCCCATGATTCCAATCCAGAGATGGTGGGGTGGATAAGCGTTCCGGATACTGATATTAATTACCCTGTGGTATCCAAGGCCAATGACAATCAGTATTATCTGACGCATGCTTTTGACAACAGTGAGGATAAAAACGGAAGTATATTTATGGATTATAGATGTGACATTGTTAATCCTACATCCAACACTATAGTATATGGGCATCATATGAACAGCGGGCTGATGTTTGGAACCCTTGATAAGTACTTGAATAAGGATAAAACATATTTAGATGCTCATAAGATAATTAATTTTAATACCATATATGAAAAAAGACAGTATGAGATAGTGGCTGTTTGCTTATCGGCAGTTAAGTATCAGGATGAAAATTCATACAGATATTATAATTTTGTACAAGCGAAGACCCAGAAGGATTTTGATAATTTTAAAAGTGACGTGGAATCAAGGAATATGTATGGAGGAGATGTTGATATCAAATCATCAGATCAGCTTTTGACACTTTCAACATGCAATCACTACATTCAAGATGGAAGAGAATTCATAATTGCAAAAAGAGTCGATTGATTGTAGTAATATGTGGTTTAGTAGTGTATAATATACTATATTTAGTGGGAGTATGCCTTCGTGGCGGCATGATATTCTTTGATTAACGGGAGAGACAATAGATGTTAAAAAAAGGAACTAGGATAGGATGGCTATTAGTAGCTATATCAATAGTGCTTACAATATGGATTCTTGTTAGAAATGATTCCAGCGCAGATACCACGGAAGGTGCTTTTACGTACAGTGATGATTCCAAAACAACGTTGATCGCGTATTCCAAGGATGGAGACAGTTCGGTAGTAATACCGGGAACAGTTACCACCATTGCCAATGATGCATTTGCCGGAAATACCAAGATTACTTCAGTGACAATTCCTGACAGTGTTACTTCAATTGAAGCAAGTGCGTTTCAGGGAGATACGTCTCTTACAACAGTTAAAATGGGTAGCGGGATTCAAAGTATAGGAGGAAGTGTATTCTCAGGGGATGTTGCACTCACATCTATGAGCCTACCTTCATCACTTCTGTCGATAGGAGCAAATGCGTTTAATAATACAGCGTTGGATTCTATTGAGATTCCAGTTGGTGTAACGTCGATTGGAGCTAGCGCATTTTCTGATATGCAGAATCTCGAGACAATAAAGGTTGCATCTGGGAACAATGCATACTCATCTTCTGATGGTGCTCTTTATAATAGTGCGGGAACAAAGCTAATATTTGTTCCGAGAGCAAAAAGTTCGATAACGATAAAAGCAGGGACGACAGTTATAGGCGCCAATGCTATGGATGGAAATGAGAATCTTACTTCTATAACTATTCCAGACAGCGTGACTACGATTGAGGAAAATGCTTTTTCTGGAACAGGAATCAAATCCGTTAGGATTCCAAAAGCTACATCGACAATTGCTGAACAGAGCAATTGGGGTATAGAAGAGATAAATGGATATGCAGGATCTGCTGCTCAGGACTATGCGACTTCACATAGTATTCTATTTAGAACTATTGATGAACCGGATACTCCAACACCGAATCCTGATCCGTCGGATAACAATAATACAAACAATAACACCAATAACAACAATAACACGAATAACAATGGCGGTACAACAGGAAATAATTCTACTGCAGATGTACAAAATCCAGATGGATCAGTAACACATGCAGACGGAACTATTACATATCCAGATGGAACTACCAAGGATGCTTCAGGCAAGGTAATTCAGAATACAGGAGCCAAGCATGCTCCTGATAGTACGCCTAAAACGGCAGGCCCGATTGATGCAAGATATTTTCTGTGCCTTTCAATATTTCTAGCAGGTTTAGGGTTCCTTATATTTAGTAGAAGAAGCAAGTTTGAATACGTTTCTAAGAACAAGAATCGTTGATACACAGAGTTTGTCCTATGAGGCAGATATTTTCACTATAGGTGGAAATACAGGCTGCAACAGAGATAATAAAAAGTAGTAAACAAAAGCTCCTCGGAGAATTAACATACCAGTGTTTCGTGGTTGTTGTTCTCCGGGGAGCTTTTATAATACAGACTGAACTTATGGGTTCGCCTTTAGTGTAGATGTATAAAAAGGTTATAGATCTAAGAGAATCGCTCACAAGTCTTTATTGCTTATTCTCGGTGCTTGCATCAGCGGTACCTATAGGTGGTGAGTATTTATATTCGTTTGAGGTCCTGAATATGGTTTCAGAAGAGCCTAGCTGGTTAACTACCATTGTGTCCCCGGGCTTGATGTCATCGGTGCTTATAGTGAGCATCTGGCCGCTCTCGTACGAGGTAGGAACTTTTTCACCATTGACAAATACCTTGCTCCATTTAGTAAAGTTATCTCCAAATAAATGAACCTTGTTTTTATAAGTATAGACACGATCAATATTTACATTCTTTATACCCATGAGTAACTTGCTGGCGGGATAGAGATCCTTGCCATTGTAGGCATATTTTTTGCCATATAAAAGATCATACTGAAGAGTCTCGAGCCCGGACATATATTGAAGAGAACCGGCACGTACACCAGATTCGGTCATGCGCTGATTATATTTCACCATGGTTCCATCATGTATACCCAAGCGATCCATATATTCACTGACAAGTTGATATGAAGTAAGATCTTCATCTTTTTTTGTCATACCAAAATTGTTCCAGGTAATGTAATTCGTTTTAAAAATACTGTTAGAAGCCATATCACTATCAAGTAAGTTCATGGAAGGAAGATGGTCTCCAAACATTATTAAGAGGGTATCTTCGCCCCTTGCATTCAGCATCTCTGTATAGTTCTTCATCCAGGTATCCATTGCATTGATCTGGTTAACATAATATTGCCAAGCGTAGGATTCTTCCTGAGATTTACCATTGGCGGTTACAGAAATCTTTTTTTTGTCACCAAGGGCATCATATGTGGGATATGCTCCGTGAGTTCCTACAGTAATGGTATATACAAAATCCTTGCTCGGTGTGGAATCCATGGAATCCTTGGTGGCACCGATCAAAATATCGTCAGTAGGCCATGTTCCAAGGGGAGTATAGTCTGTAATATCAAGCGTTTCCTTGCATGTAAACGTATCAAATCCCATTTGAGAGAAAGCATTGGCTCTGCTATAGAAATTACCACCATTGTTATGAACGACGTGAGAGCCATAACCGATATTTTTTAAATTGTCAGCAATACTTTCGCAGTCAGTTTTTTTCAGAATGGTTTTCTGTGGATATTCACCGGGACCAAAAAACTGGCAAGACATTCCGGTTAGAACTTCAAATTCTGTATTACAAGTTCCGGCACCTACAACAGGAACAGTAAGATGTCCACATGAATTGGTTTTCTGTAATGAATGTAAAAAAGGTACAGGATCCTTATCAAAGCTTAAATATTTGCATTCGGTAGGATCAAAATATGATTCCAAAAGCACAACTACGATATTAGGAGCTTTTTTCTCGGTAGTAGTAGTTTTGCCAACAGTCTTTGAATCTGCTGATACAATCTTATCTACATTATTCTTGTTGTAACTGATTGGCTTGGACATTCCACGATCTACGGCACTGGTCATAAATCCATATAAATATCCGTAGTCACTGTATCCTTGAGCCAAATTACCGAAATATGAAGCCATATGTCCGGATTGCTGTAATCCCGCTGTGACGAGAAAAAGAGATACTACCATTGCTATAAAATACGAGAATCTGATCCAAAAAGGAGTGGATGATTTGACCTTTTTGCCATGTATAAATTTAAAAATAAGGTATGCAACAAATCCACCAAGACCAATAACCACAAGAATTTCCTGAATCATTGAAAAATAGGCACTATCCTGCATGGTCATTAGATCTGTTACCATATCTAGATCGGAGAATCCAAATGGTGATACTCTGTTTAGCAGAAGTACGCCATTAATAATTCCTAGAATTATAAAAAATCCACCTATTATCCATCTGACAAAACTTCGCTTCTTAACAGTAAGGGTAAATGAAAAGAAAACATAAATAAGGAAGGAATTATAAAGGTAAGAAATGGTATGATCTCTTACAAAAACCAACGTCAGAAAAAAGGAATGTCTACTCATAAGCTCGATAACGAAGCACATAAGAAGCGACATTGGTATATGCGTCAGAACTGCATATTTTTCGAAAACATCTTTATATTTCGAATGAAATGTTTTTTTGCCAGCGTTGGGATCACCTGTGGCTAAAACCTTTTTATGATCAACAGATTTTGAGGAATCTAAGACTTCCTCAGAATCGAGAGATTTTTCGGAATCTAAGACTTCGTCAGAGTCCAGAGATTTTTCGGAATCTACAATTCCATTAGGATCTTTACTCTTTTTAAGGTTGATTTTTCTTTTGGGTATTTTTTTTAAGATATCTTTTAAATTCATATTCTTGCTCTTTAATTGCCTATACATTTTAAAATGGTTATAATACAAACGGAAATTATATCATTAAATTACAAAAAAGCAAATTAAGGAATAGATATGGCGTTAACATTTAGAGAGAAAAAAGTTGATAAAGGGATGAAAAAGAGGATAGTTATACTTATTTCAGTATTTTTTGTCTTCTTAATATTTTTTGAATTTATATTGAATTATGAAAAACATGGGGACACTTTGTCTGCATCTGAGGCTACACTTCCGGTTGTAGCAACCAAGGCCGGAGGGCGTGAAGTTAATTTTATGTACGGATTCACGAAAAAAATGGATAAGACCCTATGCCTAGGACCTGAGACACCTATATCAGGAAACAAAATAGATCTTTCGGTATATACATATGAGATGTCTATTGATAATGCAGAATATCAGTTATTAAAAATTGAAGATCAAAAGGTGGTCTCAAGTGGAAGTATTGAGCTCAAAGGAGACAGGAGTCTAAAAGAAGCTTCTATAGACTTTGAAAATATTGAATCAGGAAGACAATATTTTCTTGTAATAAAGCTGTCAACAAAGGACAAGAATCTACGGTATTATTCTAGAGTTGTGTCAGGAAGCGAAAATGGTATACGAGGATGCATGGATTTTGCGGATTCGATACATAAAGCAGCTATTGGCAAGGATAGAACCACATTATCATCATACATGGAGTCAGCGAGTACAGCTGTTGATAATTCGCTTGATCATGTCAACATAACATCATCTATTGACCAGACAGCATATAATAGTTTGGATCTGGAACAAGATGGTGCATCAATATATTCTGTCAATGAATATTTAAACGGAAATATGGAGATTACAATAAACAGTATCCTAAAAGATAAAAATAATCCTGCAATTAAATATTCTGTTACTGAGTACATGAGAACAAAGTACAGTACGGAAAAAATGAGATTGATGGATTATGACAGACACATGGAGAAGATATTTGATCCTGATAATACAAAGGTCGCAGAGCAATCTATAAGTGTGGGTATTGCAGATAAGGATCTGAATTTTATATCTAATGAGACCGGAAACATAGTAGCATTTGTAATGAACGGAAGCGTGTATGAGTATAACCAGAATACAGGAGTGATCACAAGTCTGTACAGTTTCACGAGCAAACTGGAGAATATAAGATATACATCTGGATATCAAGGCCATGGGATCAGATTACTCAGTATAGACGAAGGCGGATCTGTTTCATTTACAGTATATGGATATATGAGCTCCGGAGCTCATGAGGGAAATAATGGTATAGGTGTATATCATTATGATGATGGACGAAAGGTAACAGAAGAAGATATTTTTATAAATTCGGATGCTTCATATCAGTTTTTAAAGCAGGAATATTCGGATTCATTATATATATCCGGATCGGATAAATATTACATCATGTCAGACGACAAGATATATGAGATGTCAGCTGATAAGAAAAAGACCAAGGTTATATTGGCTGGTCTAAAGGAAGGGCAGTATATAAGATCAAAAAATAGCAGGTTTGTTTCATGGTCAGATTCTAAAGCAGGATCAGACAAAATTACTACAATGGATCTTGAAGATGGAAGTAAGATGGAAACAAAGGCAGATGGTGGGGATTATATCTTCCCATTAGTTTATATGCAGCAGGATCTGGTGTATGGCAAGGCGAAAAAGGAGGATATAGTCAATAATCCGGATGGATCGATTACCGCCCCCATGTATGAAATAGATATTGCAGGAATTTCAGATAAAAAAGTGGAGACTGAAAAGACATATCCGCAAAATGGTGTCTATGTTACATCGGTAGTATTAGATGGAAGCTCTCTGACACTAAATAGAGTGACAAGGACTGGCAAAGGATTGGTTGATGCTGGCCAGGATGTAATCAAAAATACATTCGGGGAAGGCAAGAAGACAGTTTCCTTTGAAACAGACTTTGACAGTAAGGCAGGAACCATTCGAAACTTCGTAATGGGTAAAAAGGCAGGTATTCACGCCATAAGCTCATTAAAGGCCAAGGCTATTATGACGGCTGATGAAAACAACTTTGAACTTGACATTCCAAGTATTGATGACAAATATATCATTATTGTAGGGGATAAAATTGTTTCTATTGAAAATGACTTGCTTACAGCTATACAAAATGCAGA
Organism: Lachnospiraceae bacterium; assembly: GCA_017994075.1. Taxonomy (GTDB): domain Bacteria; phylum Bacillota; class Clostridia; order Lachnospirales; family Lachnospiraceae; genus Lachnocurva. The sequence continues at coordinate 34,791 of JAGOLM010000005.1, read as the reverse complement.
TAAAATAAATGGAACAGTTATAGACTCGAGACAGAAAACAGTATGGGCTAAATCGAGAAAAGATTATTGCTCAAATATTGAGGTTACATCTTCAGATATGGATATAATGATGGCTAAGTCAAAGAAAGGTGTGAAATACTTAGATCTCACAGGCTGTACCATGAAGCAGATGTTTTTCTATGTTTCTAATCGTTATCCGGTTTATACGGAGACGAAAAATGGATCATATCTGATCATTGGTTATGACGCACTTGGGGTAACCACTTATGATCAGAAATCAGGTAGTTATCAGACGACTACCAGATCTAACCTTGAAAATATGATCCAGCAGAAAGGAAATATATTCAGAACGTATACAGACTGAAAGCCATAGATAATAATAAAGAAGAAAATAAAAGCCTCATTTTTACGGATGTAAAAATGAGGCTTTGTTTAATGCGATTAAATTAGATCTACAGTTTCTGTGAATTCTTATATTTCTCAAGGTAGGCTGTAATCCTATCGTAGGGATCCAAAAGGCCGCTCATTGAAGCGTCATGATTAAGTGTATCTATGATAAAAGCAATATATTTACTCATATCACAGTTGATATAATAATCTCTGGATAGAAGTTCAGGAGTCTGATAGCATAAGTTGGTTGTGACAACCTTATATATAAGTCCCTGTTCTACAGCATCATCGAAAACCTTCATGCCATTTGTAAACAGACCAAATGTAGAGATTACAAAAATTCTACCGGCATTTCTTTTTTTGAGTTCTGTAGCTACATCGATCATAGATTCGCCGGATGAGATCATGTCATCTACAACGAACACATCCTTTCCTTCTACAGATGCACCGAGAAATTCGTGAGCTTCAATAGGATTACGTCCATCTACTATCTTGCTGTAGTCTCTTCTCTTATAGAACATTCCCATATCTACACCGAGTACAGATGCCAGATAAATAGCTCTCTTGGTAGCGCCTTCATCAGGACTGACGATCATTAGATGATTATTATCTAGCTGAAGATCATCAACATTCTTACAGATATTTTTAATAAACTGATAAGAAGCAGGTACAGATTCGAATCCATGAAGTGGAATGGCATTCTGAACTCTAGGATCATGAGCATCAAATGTTATTATGTTATCAACGCCCATATTAACAAGATCCTGAAGAGCAAGAGCGCAATCAAGGGATTCTCTTGCTGAACGTCTATGCTGACGGCTCTCATACATAAATGGCATAATAACGTTAATTCTCTTTGCCTTACCATTGGTAGCGGCAATCAAACGCTTAAGATCGCTAAAGTGATCATCAGGTGAATAATGATTCTCATTGCCACAAAGAGAGTAAGTGAGGTTGTGATTCATTACATCTACCATAAAATACAGATCCATTCCTCTAATGGACTGCTGGATCACACCCTTACCTTCTCCAGAACCAAAGCGAGGGGCATCGGCATGGATGATAAAAGAATGATCCTTGTAGGATGAATTGACAGTGTCGACTCTGCAGTCCTGGGGACGCTCTGTTCTCCAAGAGAGAAGATAATCGTTAGCTTTTTGGCTGAGATTAATACAGCTCTTTGTGGGAACCAGTCCGAGCGGTGCTATTGGGTTGGTACAGGACAACTTGTTGTCGTTTGACATTTTGGGATTCCTTCCTAATTACTTAAATCGTGTGTTGATTTATCTTTAAACGGAGACGTATATCGTCACCGCAAAGCTTCAAGAGTTCATAGTTACTATAGATTCTAGATGAGATTCTTTCTGTATAGTGATCTCTGAATTCGATCAGGTTAAGGTTGGTGGATATTATAGTGGATCTTTCCCGTTGTATTCGCTCGTTGATGACTGAAAAAAGCTGGGATATTGTAAATCCTGTTACATTTTCAGTGCCGAGGTCATCAATTATTAATAGATCTGAATCAAATATTTGATTATAACTTCCGGAAGAATCATGATCGAACTGATGCTCACGGAGGATATCAAACAGACGTATAGCTGAAAAATAAATTACAGAAAATCCATTTTCGAGAAGTATTCTGGCTGCGCATCCAGACAAGTAAGTCTTACCCATGCCGGTATCACCATAAAAAAGCAGATTACCTGCATTACCATTACATAAAAATGAGTTAACAAAGGCCTGAGTTGAAGCTAGAGCCTTGGATGCCAGTTCTCTCTCGGTTTTGCCGGAAGAGGCATCTATATGATCTTTTCCATAATATTCCAATGAAAAGTCATCTATGCAGCACTTGTCCAAAACACCTTTTAGATTGGACTGACTGAAGATGACGTCTAGTGATTTCTGTTTAAAACAATGACAATGAACATTGTTGATATATCCAGTATCCTTGCAATCAGAACAATTATATATCGGATCGAGAAAATTGTCCGAGTATCCTGAATTTTTTATCAATGTTTTCTTTTTTTGTATAAGAGAATTAACTTTTTCTACTATAGAGATTGTATCACCAATTTCATCATTTAAAAGTCTTTTTACAGAAGTTGATGAAATTTCTGATATTTGGTTATCGATGTCGGTAAGCTCTGGAATAGAGGAGTAGACCTCTGAATGTCTCTTTTCTTCTACCTCTCGGTTGAGGATACGCTGATTATCGTATTCCCGCATGATGATATCATATTGTTCGTTAGACAGTTTCATATGTTACTCCCTACTGAAGCAGTTTTCGCTCAAGCTCAGAAAGATCAGAGCCGGTCTTGGGCCGTTGGGTAAAATCCTGAAAACTAGTGGTTCTCAGAGTCTTGGAAGGAACTTTGGCATGAGTATCTTTACGCTGAGAGTCCTTCTTTTTCACATCAGAGAGAGTATGTATATTGTGAGTACTCCAATCTGACAGTATCTTATCAGCATAGCTAAAACTTACCTTTCCAGTATTGGCTAATGCTCTTTCACAAGCCTCACGGATAAGGTCATCAGAGAATCTATAAGTATCGGTCCAACGATTAAGGACTTCCATTTCCCGTTTGTTAAGATTTCTCTGCTTGATGCCAAAAGCCTTGACTACAGAGTAATAAGAACGGGAATGAACAGAGTCCGCAAGTTGAGCTTGCGCCTCAGTAGTAATTCCGTCTTCCTTCCACTTCATAGCTATAGCATTCATATAATAAAAGCTGGAATGATTATTGTTCATACTCATCTCGATCAAATATTCAATTAGATCAACAGAGAATTTAAGATCATATTTCCAAGTCATAATAATCTTCATCTCGTTGGTAGAGAGAGGCTTACCCTTAAACTGCTCGGCAACCTTGAAAATCTCCTCAAAATCAGCTTCATTAAAATCCTCATCAGCGATTTCTTCGTCGACAACTTCGGAAAGAACTCCAGTATCTATATCATCATTTTCTGCAACAGAAAATGAAGCATCAAGGTTCTGGATATCGTCCTCGACATCATCAGAAGTCGGTTCAGAAACTGAGACACAAGAACTCTGCATTTCTCCCGGGCGTGAGAGTACACAGATGCCAATAACGGCACCTGTGGAGTCATATTCCATACGAATAAGTCCCTTTTTCTCCCAGTACTCTAGAGCACGCCTAATATCCCCCTCGGTATGGTTTAATGCGTCTGCAACGCCACGAACAGAAAATCTGCACGCACTTTGGCTGACACATCTAAGCAAGTAAAGATATGTCTTCACAAACTCTCCGCTTGATGAAGGCATAAAATTATCTATAAAATCATTTGATATACATGTAACCTGACTCACGCAGGATGAATGTAATGCAATCTCGTCGGGCATTATTCAAGTTCCTCCTTAAACACATACGAGGAATTATAGCATAAAGAAACCATCTGGCAAGTGTATGAACCCGTGCAAACGCTGTGAAATCAAGGCTTTGCCAAATGTTGATAATGTTGATAACTTTCACTGATGTACCTATTATCAATCATTTTCAAGTATGCTCAGTTGGGGATATCTCTACCCACAATTAATGTTGATAATGTTGATAACTATAGTTCGAGAAGGTCACTTCCTACATTTGTAATGGTTCCGGCGCCCATAGTTATCAACATGTCGCCCTTCCTTGAATTTTTTTTCAAAAATTCTTCAATCTCATCAAATGTGTGAAAATAGTAGCTTTCTTTGCCCTTTTCCTGAAGCAATCTTTGGATATCTCCAGAATTTACACCATAGATATCCTTTTCTCTTGCGGCATAAATGTCAGCAAGAACAACGATGTCGGCAGCGGAAAGTGCATCTGCAAAATCATTTAGAAAAGCCTTGGTTCTTGTATATGTATGAGGCTGAAATGCCACAATTATCCTATCGTGAGGAGTATTCTCTGCAGCTTTTAGAGAAGCCCTTATCTCTGTAGGATGATGAGCATAGTCATCAATTATTACAGCACCATTGGCGAGTTTACCCTTGAACTGGAATCTTCTGTCTGCTCCGGTAAAATTATCAAGGCCATTTTGAATAGTGTCATAAGGAATTCCCATATCCATGAGTGCGGCAATAGCTGAAAGAGAATTGGATACATTGTGTTCTCCGGGAACACTTAGGTAGATCGTATCAAGTTCTTTTCCGAAGGCAACCGGAGTAAAACTGGGATGCCCTAAGTCATCATATGTTATATTGATTGGATGAAAATCGGCATTCTGATCGAGACCAAATGTTATCACATTGCATGAAAGCCCATCGGAAATCTCATGATAATTTGGAATAGAATGATTTATGTACAGAGTTCCATCAGAAGCAGTATTTTCTGCAAAAAGCTTGTAGGAATGCCTCATGTTCTCGAGAGTCTTGAAATAGTCCAAATGCTCGGCGTCGCAATTTAATATGATTGAATATTTGGGATATAGAGCAAGAAAGCTATCAGTATATTCGCAGGCCTCTGTTACGAAGAAGTCCGAGTGACCTACACGAATGTTGCTATTTATGCTAGAAAAAATCCCGCCAACAGATATAGTTGGGTCCTTAGCTGCATCTAAAAGAACCTGACTTATCATGGATGTAGTTGTAGTTTTGCCATGAGTACCGGCGATAGCACATGAACTCTTAAAATGATCCATTATCTGACCTAGCAGCTGTGCTCTTTTCAGCATAGGCTTACCAGAATCAATAGCTTTTTTAAATTCAGGATTGTCCTGGCTGATGGCGGCTGTGTACACAAAGAAGTCTTCATCACCTTGGATATTGTCGGCATTCTGAGGATAGGAGATTTTGGCACCCAAGTCTTCAAGATGTTTAGTTAGGTCGCTTTCGCTTCTGTCAGATCCGGTGACGGTAAACTTTCTATTTAATAATATCTCGGCGAGGCCGCTCATGCTAATTCCGCCTATACCGATGAAATGTGCATGACAGGGAGTATTGAAATCTATTTTGTACATTGCTATGTCCTTCTATAAAAATAATTAATTCAAATAATATGAAAGAATCTCTTCTTTATTATTACACCACAAAACATTATAGCGGTAAAACCAATAAATTCAATGTAAAATGCGAGTTAAAAAATAAAGAAATTATTAAAAGTTTCAGATATTGTAAAAGCGACTAAAAACTTTACGAAAAATAAAGCAATAATCGGAAGAATGTTGCAATGATTTTGCAAAATATGATATAATTTATACACAAATTCAAACGGCTGTCTCACTGATACTCGCTGGTGAGTCGAATTAGAAGAAATTTGAGGAAAAAGCTAGAGACTAGACATGCATGAAAGAGGTGACTGGCTATGAGCAGAAAAGAAATGATAGCCATGTTGCTGGCCGGAGGGCAGGGAAGCAGGCTAGGTGTTTTGACATCTGATGTTGCTAAACCAGCTGTTGCCTTCGGAGGAAAATACAGAATTATTGATTTTCCGCTCAGCAACTGTATCAATTCAGGGATTGACACCGTTGGTGTTTTGACCCAGTATCAACCCTTAGTTCTTAATTCGCATATCGGGATTGGAATTCCGTGGGATCTCGATAGAAACAACGGCGGGGTATCGGTTCTTCCGCCTTATGAAAGAAGTGGCAATGCTGACTGGTACAGCGGAACAGCGAATGCTATTTACCAAAATGTGCGTTATATGGAGAGTTATGATCCAGAGTATGTGATCATATTGTCCGGAGACCATATATATAAAATGGATTATGAGGCAATGCTTGATTTCCATAAGAAGAACAATTCGGACGTGACAATAGCAGTTATTCCGGTTCCAATAGAAGAAGCGAGCCGCTTCGGAGTTGTTATCGCAGATGATAATAACAGGATCCAGGAATTCGAGGAAAAACCCGAACATCCCAGGAGCAATTTGGCGTCTATGGGAATTTATATATTTAGTTGGCCGGTTTTAAAAGAAGCTCTTACTGCGATGAAGGATCAGAGCAACTGTGATTTTGGCAAGCATGTAATACCCTATTGTTATGAAAAGGGTATGCGCATATTTGCATATGAATTCAATGGATATTGGAAAGATGTAGGAACATTAGGTGCCTACTGGGAGTCCAATATGGAGTTGGTGGATATTATACCGGAATTTAATTTATATGAAGAATTTTGGAAAATATATACTCAGCAGAATAGTATCGAACCGCAGTATCTGGCGTCTACGGCTAAAGTCTCAAGAGCGATTATTGGTGCGGGAGATTCCATATACGGAGAAGTAACTAATTGCGTTTTGGGACCGGGAATAGTTGTAGAGGAAGGTGCAGTGATCAAAGATTCCATTTTGATGGAAGGCGTTCACGTCAAGAAGAATACCTACATCGAAAAGGCAATTATTGCAGAAAACACAGTGGTCGGAGAAAGTGCCAATATTGGTGTCGGAGAAGAGAAACCTAGCAAACTTAATGCAAAGATATATGCATATGGGCTGGCAACAATAGGATCTAATTCATCCATACCGGACAATGTGATAATAGGTAAGAATACAGCCATACATGGCAAGACTGAAGAAGGCGATTATCCGAATGGTCGGTTGGAGAGTGGCGGATACATCATTAAGGCAGGTGATTAGACATGAAGGCTTTAGGAATAATTCTTGCCGGCGGTAATAATACCCGAATGGGTGCGCTTACTGATAAGAGAGCAATTGCTGCAATGCCGGTTGCAGGAAGTTATAGGGCGATTGATTTTGTACTGAGCAACATGACGAATTCTAATATTCAGACGGTTGCGGTGCTGAGCCAATATAATGCGAGATCCTTGAATGAACATCTAAATTCATCTAAATGGTGGAATTTTGGACGAAAGCAAGGTGGACTTTTTTTATTTACACCTACTGTAACATCAGAAAACAGTTGGTGGTATAGGGGAACCGCAGATGCCATGTGGCAGAATATCAATTTTCTAAAACAGCGGCATGAACCGTATGTAATAATTGCAAATGGTGACTGTGTCTACAAAATGGATTTTGGCGCGTTGCTGGAATATCATATTGAAAAGCAGTCAAATATTACAGTTGTATGTGCAAGAGCACCGGAAAGTGATGATGTAAATCGTTTCGGGGTCGTAAAAATAGATTCTGACAAGCAGATAACAGATTTTGAAGAGAAGCCAATGATGGCTCATTCAAATATAGTATCTACAGGAATCTATGTAATTAGGAGACGAACACTTATTGAGCTTCTTGAACAGTGCAACCGTGAAGGACGATATAATTTTGTAACCGACATTTTAATAAGATATAAGGGAATGAAAAAGATATATGCATATATGCTGGACGATTATTGGAGAAATATTGCATCGGTTGATGCATACTATCAGACCAATATGGATTTCCTAAGAGAGGATGTCAGAAACCATTTCTTTATAGAAGAGCCACATATATATTCCAAGGCTCAGGATCTGGCACCAGCGAAATACAACGCAGGTAGTGATGTTACAAACAGTATCATTTCCAGCGGATGTATCATTAACAGTAAGGTTGAAAACTCTGTGCTTTTTAAGGGAGTGTTTGTAGGTAACGGATGTACGATCAAGAACTCGATAATTCTGAACAAGGCCTATATCGGCGATAATGTGTATGTAGAGAATTGCATCGTAGAAAGCAACGAAACGCTTCTCAGCAATACGAGCTATGTAGGAAAAGATCAGATTAAAATTGTATCTGAAAATAATAATCGCTACGGAGTATAACACCAAGAAAAGAGGTCGGATTATGAACATTACAGACATACGCATGCGCAAGATTGAAAAAGAGGGTAAAATGAAAGCGGTGGCTTCCATAACTATCGATGATGAGTTTGTTGTTCATGACATTAAGATCATCGAGGGAGAGAAGGGGTTATTTATCGCTATGCCTAGCAGAAAGGCAACTGATGGAGAGTACAAGGATATTGCTCATCCTATCCGCTCTGACACAAGGGCTAAGCTTCAGGATATGATACTGGACAGATACCGTACGGAGATACTTGAAGAGCAGTAATCGATGTTCTTAGACTTGGGCTTGATTATTTGCAAAAATTCTGTTAAGGGTTCATAATAAAAATGTAATAATAAAGAGAGTATGGTTTATACCATACTCTCTTTTTGCAACAAAGAATGAGGAGAGAATGAAGATAATAGCAGGTCTGGGTAATCCAGGTTTAAAATACAAGCATACTAGACATAACGCTGGGTTTGATGCCATTGAATATTTGGCAAGTGAATGCGGGATTACCATTAAAAAAACAGAATTTAGAGGGAAGACCGGTAAGGGAAATATAGGCGATGAAGATGTGATACTGGTCAAACCGCAGACTTTTATGAATAATAGTGGTGAGTGCATAGAAGAGATAGTCAAGTATTATGATCTGAATCCGGAAAAGGATCTTATAGTAATATCGGATGATGTGATGTTAGATCCCGGCAAGTTACGGATCAGAAAAAAAGGAAGTGCCGGTGGGCATAACGGACTGAAAAGTATAATACAGAACACCGGGACACAGAACTTTCTGAGACTTCGGATAGGGGTAGGCAAATTACCGGAAAACGGAGATATGGTCAAGCATGTTCTCGGTAGACTGAAAAAGGATGACCGGATTCAATTTGAAGAGACACTTGAAAATGTACCTGAGATAATCGGACTTATGATAAAGGGTAATGTAGACGAGGCAATGAATCGTTTTAATTGATCAATATGAATATATATTTAAAACCATTTACAGAGCTGTCTGATGTCCAGACAGTAAAGGAACTTCTGGAAAAACAAAAGAATAAAGGGTACTACGAACTCTCAGGCATTACCGGTTCCGGTAAGGCCAATTTGGTGTACGGACTAGCAGACGGCAGTCATTCTGCATTATTAATTGCAGCAGATGAAACTGCAGCAAAGGCCCTTTACGAAGAATTATCTTATTACAGAGATGATGTCGTATTTTATCCTGGCAAGGATCTTCTGTTTTTTCAATCGGATATAAGAGGAAATGCGCTTACTATTCCAAGAGTACAGACACTAGCCAAGTTATCCAATGAAGAAAAGTTCCTGGCTGTAACTACGATACCTGCACTTATGAATATAGCGCAGGAACCGGAGCAATGGGCCAGAGGTATCAGAAAGATAAAAATCGGAGATACCCTAGACATAAATGAGTTCGGAAATATACTTGTCTCAGAGGGATATGAGAGAGTCACCCAGGTAGAACAACCAGGAGAATTTGCCATAAGAGGTGGCATAATAGATTTCTTCTCACTTACAGATGATGAGCCGGTACGAATAGAGCTTTGGGATGATGAGGTTGATCAGATCAAGCGATTTGATATATCCAGTCAGAAATCAACAGAGCAGATAGAAGAGTGCGTAATATTTCCGGCAGCAGAATTTGTATTTTTTCAGGACGAGATTAAGTCAGGAATAGATGCAGTAAAAGCGGACTATGAAAAACTATATTCCAAATATAGAAAAAGTATGAAGACCGAGGAAGCATCCAGACTGAAAAAGATAGTGGAAGAAGTACTATGGAAACTGGATGATGGGTGGATAAGACAGGAAGCAGAAGTATATCTCCCTTATTTTTTAAAAAAGTACGCAAGTCTGTTGGACTTTTTGCCAGAGGATACTCTTGTATTTATAGATGAACCGAGGCGAATGGAAGAAGCTGCAAGGGTGGCAGCAGAAGAATTTTTTGACTCAATGTCCAGACGATTGGAACAAGGATATATCCTCCCTAGACAGATGGAACTACTGCTTCAGGAAAATAATATTAAGTCCAGTCTTTTAAACCATACCGGAGTACTTCTCTCCACATTGGACTCTTCCGGGAAATGGATAAAAGGAAGGGAAAAATATCATATCAGAATGCAACAGGGCTCTAGCTTCAACGGAAGCTTTGACATGTTGGTATCAGATATTAAAAAATACAAAAGCAGAAAATATAGTGTGATAATCGTGTCTCCGTCCCATCATGGTGGAAAGAGACTGGCTAAGAATCTTATAGATGCAGGAGTTCAGGCATTCTATTCAGATAACATTGAATATGATATCAAACCAACTGAGGTGATGGTGACATATGGCCATATAAGGCAAGGGTTTGAATATTTGGATTCTTCGTTTGTTTTTATATCGGAAAGCGATATTTTTGGAACCAAGAAGAAGAGGCGAAAAAAGGTCAAATATGAGGGAGAACATATATCAGGGTTCAGAGACCTAAACCCTGGGGATTATGTTGTCCATGAGAATCACGGACTTGGAATTTATAAGTGCATAGAAAAAATCGAAATTGATGGGGTCATGAAGGATTACATCAAGCTCGAATATGCCAATAAGGCAAATCTCTATGTACTGGCAACACAGCTAGCTACTATTCAGAAGTATGGCAATGCTTCAGATAAGAAACCAAAGCTTAATTCCTTGGGGTCGCTGGAATGGATCAGGACCAAGGAAAAGGTAAAAACTGCCGTTGGAGAAATAGCAAAAGAACTGGTGAAGCTATATGCCCTTAGGCAGAACACTAATGGATATATCTTTTCACCGGATACGGAATGGCAACAGGAATTCGAGGAAAAATTTCCATACGAAGAGACTGATGGACAGCTAGATGCTATAAGCGATGTCAAGTCGGACATGGAAAGCTCGAAAATCATGGATAGGCTGATATGCGGCGATGTAGGTTTTGGCAAGACAGAGATTGCACTTAGAGCGGCATTTAAAGCAGTTCAGGAAAACAAACAGGTGGCATATCTGGTTCCAACAACGATCCTGGCAGAGCAGCATTACAATACTTTTGTCCAGAGAATGAAGGATTTTCCGGTTAATGTGGCATTACTAAGCCGTTTTAAATCACCACAGCAGATTAAGAAAAGCATTAAAAAAGTAAAATCCGGTGAAGTCGACATTGTGATCGGAACTCATCGACTCTTGTCAAAGGATGTAGAGTTCAGAGATCTGGGACTACTGATAATAGATGAAGAGCAGAGGTTCGGAGTAGGACATAAGGAAAAGATAAAGCAGCTCAAAAAAAATGTTGATGTAATGGCTATGTCAGCTACGCCTATTCCAAGGTCTCTTCATATGAGTCTGGTAGGGATCAGAGACATGAGTGTACTTGAAGAACCACCGAGAGACAGACAGCCTATCCAGACATTTGTATTCGAGTATGATGACGAGCTGGTAAGGGAGGGCATTCAAAGAGAACTGTTAAGAAACGGACAGGTATTCTATGTAATAAACCAGATAAGGATAATTGCAGATGTTGCAGCTCACATTCAGGAATTGGTGCCAGATGCAACGGTGGCTTATGCTCATGGGAGAATGAACGAAAAAGAACTGGAAGACATTATGTACCGGTTCATTAACAGGGAGATTGATGTTCTTGTTTCTACTACCATTATTGAAATAGGTATGGATATAACTAATGTCAATACAATAATAATACATGATTCCGACAGAATGGGATTATCTCAGCTGTATCAGCTAAGAGGTCGTGTAGGCCGTGGATCGAGGACAGCATATGCCTTTTTCTTATATAAAAAGGACAAATTGTTAAAAGAAGATGCCGAAAAGCGATTGTCGGCAATAAGAGAGTTCACAGACCTAGGCTCAGGATTTAAGATCGCGATGAGAGATCTGGAGATAAGAGGGGCTGGCAACATGTTGGGAAAAGAACAGCATGGACATATGTCGGCAGTAGGCTACGATCTGTATTGCAAGATGCTTAATGAAGCAGTGAAGACAGAAAAGGGCGAAGAGCAGGATATAGATTTCGATACGCTTGTAGACATAACATTAGATTCTTATATCCCTACAAATTATATAAGGGATGAGGCTCAGAAACTGGATATATACAAACGGATAGCAGATGTTTCCACAGAGGAGGAAAAATCGGACATTCTCGATGAACTCCTGGATAGATTCGGAGATCCTCCAAAGGCTGTCAGAAATCTTGCAGAAGTATCACTTTTACGGAGTGAGTGCCATAGAGCATATATTACTGAGATAAGGGAGCGTGAGGGATTCATAGTTGCAAAGCTATATAGCAAGGCAAAAATAAATGCTGATGGTATTCCAAAAGTTATAGAACAGCTCGCTCCATATATAAGTTTTCAGGCAGATAAAAAGGAACCGTCATTTGTAATTGACATCCAAAGAGATTCCAAGATAAAAAAGATCCCAACCATTGAGATAATGAGGAATCTGGCAACGACTATAATCCGCGAAACTATAGGGAATAAGTAGGTTTTTTACTTTACTCAAATGTACAAAAAAGTTATAATGAAGTGGCTTTGTGAAATTATTAGGAGGTAACTAGTTTATGAAGAGGAAATTACTGTCACTGCTTCTTGCGGTTACAGTTTCAAGCACGGTTTTAAGTGGTTGTGCTGCAACGGATTCTAGGGCATTAATTAAGATAGATGGAAGTAAAGATGAAATAGAATTTGGCTATGGAAAATTTGTAGCCAAACTTACACAGGCTATGTATGATGTTACATATTCTTCATATAGTGGAAAAGATATGTGGACTTCTGATTATCAGGGAAAGGGAACCACACTTCAGGATGACGTCAAAAAGAACGTCATAAGCACGCTTGAGCAACAATATGTTTTGAGAAAGCATGCCAAGGACTACGGCGTTAAGATTACAGATAAAAAAGAAAAAGAAATAGAAATAGCTTCTGCTAAATTTATAAAAGAAAATTCGAAGGCTGCAATTTCACAGTTGGGTGCGAAAAATGATTATGTAACTAAGTATCTGCAAGACAGATATGTGGCTGCCAAGGTAAGGAGCGTTATTGAATCCAAGGCAGATACTACGGTTACAGATGAGGAAGTTAATCAGAAGACAATATCTTATGTATACTTCAATACTCGTACCAAAACAGACTCAGCTGGCAAGACATCAGCTGTTTCTGAGGATGAAAAGCCAACAATGAAGGCTAATGCAGAGTCCCTTGTTACAGCAGAGGATTTTGAAAAAAGAACAACAGATATGGAAATGACAGACAAGAAGCTAAGCTTTGGCCAGTCAGAAATCGCAGATGCCAAAAAGTCAGGAACAATGACAGATACCAACGGCAGCAGCATTCCTTATGCAGTTCTTGAGGCAGCCAACAAGCTGGCTGATGGAGAGACATCATCTGTTGTTGAGGATGAAAGCGGATATTATGTAGCCCATATGGAAAACACAAATGATGCTGATGCAGAGGCTGCAGAGAAGACAAAGCTTGAACAAAAGAAAACAGAAGAATATTATGATAAGGTATACGAAGGACTCAAGGCTAAGTATGCATGGGATGTAAATAATAGCCTGTGGAAGAGCGTTAAGTTCATCGATCGTTTTTCAGGTTCTCTTATAGATACAGGGAATAAAACGACAAAAAAGGCAACCAATTAAACAAAGGTTCTCTTTACAGAATTGAAAAATGTTAGTATAATACCTCCCGCTGTTTGAGACTAATTTAGTCCTAACTTTGAACAGAAAATAAGGAGAAACATGGAACAGTATGTGATAAAAGGCGGCACACCGCTTAAGGGTGAAGTTGAGATAGGTGGAGCAAAGAATGCAGCGCTTGCAATTCTTGCAGCTGCAATTATGACAGATGAAATGGTTACGATTACAAATGTACCGGACGTCCGTGATACCAATGTGCTTATCGCTGCACTTCAGGATATAGGTGCGGCTGTTGAAAAACCTACAGATAACACAGTCGTAATTAATGCAAATAAGATTCAGACGCTTAGCGTAGATTATGAGTACATCAATAAAATACGTGCATCATATTACTTGCTTGGAGCGCTTCTCGGCAGATTTAAAAGAGCAGAAGTAGCACTTCCGGGAGGATGTGACATAGGAACAAGACCTATAGATCTTCATATAAAGGGATTCAGGGCTCTTGGAGCAGATGTGGATATAAGCTATGGTCTTATTTCTGCCAAAGCCAAGAAACTCGTGGGCAATCATATATATATGGATAAAGTCTCTGTAGGCGCGACTATCAATGTACTGATGGCAGCTGTTTTAGCAGAAGGCAAGACTGTAATAGACAATGCGGCCAGAGAACCTCATGTTGTTGATGTAGCCAACTTCCTAAACAGTATGGGAGCAGACATAAGAGGAGCAGGAACAGAGTCTATAAGAATATATGGTGTCGAGAGACTCCATGGAACAGAGTATTCTGTTATTCCAGATCAGATAGAGGCTGGGACATTTTTGTTTGCGGCAGCAGCAACAGGTGGAGATATCACAGTTAAAAATGTTATACCCAAGCATTTGGAGGCTACAACAGCCAAACTTCTTGAAATTGGATGCAGGGTTGTAGAATATGATGATGCAGTGAGAGTAACGGTGACAGGACAGCTGAAAGCAACTCAGGTTACCACACTTCCATATCCTGGATTCCCCACAGATATGCAGCCACAGATGGCAGTAGTTCTTGGAATTGCAGATGGTGTGAGTACCGTTACAGAAAATATTTTTGAGAGCCGCTTCAAGTATGTAGATGAGCTTACCCGAATGGGAGCAACTATAAGAGTTGAGAGCAATGTGGCTATTATTACAGGTATAAAAAAGTATACCGGAGCCAGAGTACAGTCGCCTGATCTAAGAGCAGGTGCAGCACTTGTTATTGCAGGAATGGCTGCTGATGGAATTACAGTTGTGGATGATATTCATCTGATCCAGAGAGGCTATGAAAAATTCTCTGAGAAACTGCAGAGCCTGGGCGCAATGATAGAAAAGGTAGATTCCGAAAGGGATATACAGAAATTTGTACTTAAGATTTCTTGATAAAATAGAGAATATAAAAAGCAGGTGATTACCGCCTGCTTTTTTACGTTCACGAGAAATGATAAGGTTTACAGAGTTTTGATTATTTCAAGAGAAGGCGCTGAAGAAAGATCTAATATCTGACCAGAATCTGTTTCAACGATAGGATTGGAAAGATTAGCACGGTTTATGTAAACGATTCGGACTGTCCTTCCATCATTTAGCATAACGTGGCTGTTATTATGCATAGCTGCTATATGAGATAAAAAAACCATCATAAACTGAGTGTTGTACTTCTGAAAACCATCTCTTTCAAATTCAGAGATAACCTGAAAGGCACATAAAGGTGCTCTGTAGGGACGAACAGCTGTCATTCCATCATAGACATCCGCAATTGATACAAGCGCGGCAAAGTCTTCAATATCATCTCCAGGAAGATTCCTGGGATATCCGGATTGGTCAAATCTCTCATGATGTTGCAATGCAGTCATACGTACTCTAGGGGACACATCAGCATTTTTTAATATTTTATGACCATAAATGGTATGTTTTTTAACCTCCTGCAGTTCAAGAGGATCTAACCTGGATGGCTTGTTTAAAATATTGGGATCTACACATATCTTGCCGATATCATGTAGATAGCCGGCTAATGTCAATTCATCCAGATCTGATTTTGAGAATTTTAACCATCTTCCCATTATTCTGGATATAAGAGCAACATTGATGCAATGGGCATATATACTGTCTGAGGTTCCGCGGATGCTTCTTATCATATTAAAAGTCTCAATAGGAGTTCTGTGACTAAGAAGATTATCAGCATGCTGCAGAATATTATCATAGGTGGGTGTCATTTCACCATTTTTGATCAGATCAAAATTTTTCTTTAATTCTTCAATGCTAAAAGAATAAGCAAGCTGAAAACTCTGGAACTCCGGAGTGAAACCAAGCTTTTGTGAAAAAGTTACGTGATCATCCTGAAAAGTACGGATCTTCGCCTCATGCAGATCTGGAATACTGGATATGAGAGAAGGATCATAAGATAAAGAGTCTTCCGCCTTTTCTATATTAGAGACATCGACCAATGTGTTAAATTGCTTTTCGGAAATAGGTTCCCCGACTTCTTCCGTGTATTCATTTTGAGTATCTTCCACCATTACGGAATTGATGTGATAAAAAGTGAATCTTCCAATGTGCTGATTATTAATAACAACTCCCTTGTCAGCAATAATCTGTCCGTGCTTGGTTCTAACAGGCTTGGCTAAGACCATACCGTCTTTAAGCCCATATAATTGGACCTCTTCCATATAATTAGATTTCCTCTCCAAATACTATTTTAATTAGTGAATATATTATATATGTTTTTTTGTATTTTTTGTAGTGTAAAAGACAAAAATGCTTCATTGTATACCTTGATTTCTTGACATAATTTCGGTTCGAATGTAATCTATCAGAAGTTACCACTAACAAAATTCAGATTTTAAATCATTATGAATGTCTGCTCAGTATGAGCGGTGGAGAAAACAAGGAGAAAATAATGGATAAGAGACTTTTTACATCAGAGTCCGTAACAGAAGGACATCCTGACAAGGTATGTGATGCGGTCAGCGATGCGATCCTGGATGCCTGCATGGAGCAGGATCCTATGAGCCGTGTTGCCTGTGAAACAGCAGCATGTACAGGATTCATACTTGTAACAGGAGAAATTACAACTAAAGCAGTACTTGATATTCCTGCTATTGTAAGAAAAACAGTTAACGAGATTGGATATCAGAATGCAGGTACAGGCTTTGATGGTAATACATGTGCAGTATTTGTAGCTCTTGATCAGCAGTCTGCTGATATTGCTATGGGAGTAGACAAAGCTCTTGAAGCAAAGGAAGGCGCACTTAAGGATGACCTCGATACAGGCGCCGGAGATCAGGGTATGATGTTCGGATATGCTACTGACGAGACAGATTCCTACATGCCATATCCTATCGATCTTGCACATAGACTTGCCAAGAGACTTACTGATGTTAGAAAAGATGGTACTCTTTCATACCTCAGACCAGATGGTAAGACACAGGTATCAGTTGAATATGATGAGAATGGAAAGCCCTGCAGACTCGAAGCTGTAGTTTTGTCAACACAGCATAATGAAGAGGTTACTCAGGAACAGATCCATAAGGATATAAGGGAATATGTATTTGATCCTATCCTTCCCAAGGAACTGGTAGATGATAAGACAAAGTTCTTTATCAATCCAACAGGCAGATTCGTAATTGGTGGACCTCACGGTGATGCCGGACTTACAGGAAGAAAGATTATTGTTGATACTTATGGTGGAATGGCTCGTCACGGCGGCGGTGCATTCTCAGGTAAGGATTGTACTAAGGTAGATCGTTCTGCAGCTTATGCAGCAAGATATGTTGCTAAAAATATTGTTGCAGCAGGACTTGCTGAGAGATGTGAGATCCAGCTTAGCTATGCGATCGGTGTTGCAGAACCTACATCAATTAATGTAGATACTTTTGGAACAGGCAAGATATTAGACAGCAAGCTTGTCGGTATCGTTAGAGATAATTTTGATCTTAGACCTGCAGGAATCATCAAGAAGCTAAATCTTAGACGCCCTATATATAGACAGACAGCAGCTTACGGACATTTCGGCAGAAACGATCTCAACCTTCCATGGGAAGCACTTGACAAGGTTGAAGTTCTTGAGAAGTACTTATAATTAAAATAATTTATGACGAATCAGACGATTCGTTTCGTGTATAAAAAAAGCGAATAGTGTTATAATAAGGCCGTGGATTTTCCACGGTCTTTTTTGTAAATAACATGCCATAAATCTGATAGCTTGTAGATAATGATCTATGAATATTTTGGTTTGTAGATAATGATCTATGAATATTTCGGATAGTGGATGATGAGCAGACGATATTGTATGAATGATGAAAGCAGGTCATTGATTTGAAATTAAAAACCAGACTCGCTGTATCCTTTTTAATAATTATTTTTGTTCCGGTAATTCTGGCTGCCTGTGCACTGGCAGGAATCAGGACTATTAGGAGTCAGACTTCAGACAGCTATTCAATAGAAGGTGACTATGCAGCTATAGCCAATTCTCTACAGCTTTTGAACAGATATGCCAACAAAGGCTGTGAGGTCGTGGATAAATGGATGAGAAACATTCCGGATATTGCAGAAGATACAGATGCATTGAACCAGTTTAATAAAGAGGTCAGTGATAGCTTCTCGTATATTATAGTGAGAAAAAATGATTCTATTGTCTACAATGGTGATAAGAAAAATAAGGACGGAATTGAAGAAAATGTGTTGCCTGAGTATGGCTTAAATAACCCAGAGGCCAATATAGTAATATATATTCATTCTCCGCAGACGGCATTACTCAGACAGTTTGATTTTAAATACAAAAATGGTGATGATGGTACAATTTTTCTGGTAACTTCATCTAGGTCGGTTTTTCCAGAAACGAAAAGAATAATTATAGATTTTATTTTTTCTGCTATAGTAATACTTTTCCTGACAGCGGTAATTATGGTACTATGGAATTACAGAGGAATAGTACCTCGACTGCAAAAACTGGTTAAAGCTGCAGATGAGATAAAAGGCGGAACACTGGATAATCCTGTAATTCCAGAAGGTAGTGATGAAATAACAGATCTCACACTTTCATTTGATGAGATGCGAAAAAGACTTTTAGCGACGTCCAAGGAAAAAATGAAGAATGAGGAGGAACAGAGAGCACTTATATCCAATATCGCTCATGACCTCAAGACACCTATAACATCTGTCAAGGGTTATGCAGAGGGACTTTTGGATGGGGTTGCCAATACTCCGGAGAAGAGAGAATCCTATTTAAGGACAATCGTAAATAAGGCAAATGAAATGAATGCGCTTATTAACGAACTTTCACTATATACTAAAATTGACACAAACAGGATTCCATATGAGTTTTCAGTTATAGACGCAGATGATTTTTTTATGGACTGTGCTGAAGAAATAGGTATGGATCTAAAAAATCAGAAGATAGAATTTAATTTTTCGGATTCGCTTTTTGAAAATACGAAGATCATAGCTGACCCACAGCAGCTAGAGAGAGTTGTTCACAATATTATCTCTAATAGTGTAAAATATATGGGTCAGAAAAATGGAGTTATCGACATGAGAGTCAAGGATGTAGGCGATTTCATTCAGGTCGAGATAGAAGACAATGGTATCGGGATCACAGTAAAGGATCTGCCTCATATTTTTGACAGGATGTTTAGGGCGGATGCGTCGAGAAACTCTCAGACAGGTGGATCAGGTATTGGACTGTCGATAGTTAAAAAAATCATTGAGGATCATGGCGGTAACATTTGGGCAACCAGCACATCGGGTGTAGGGACAATAATGTATTTTGTCCTTAGAAAGAAACTGGAGGAAACGTATGTCGAGAATTCTGATAATAGAGGACGAGGAGGCAATAGCCGATCTGGAGAAAGACTATCTGGAATTAAGCGGCTTCGAGGTCAAGATAGAGACAAACGGCAATGATGGATTAAAATCTGCACTTGAAGAAGATTTTGATATGTATATACTAGATGTTATGCTGCCAGGGATGGATGGATTTGATCTATGCACAAGAATAAGAGAAGTAAGGGAAGCTCCGATTCTTATGGTAACAGCTAGAAAAGATGATATAGACAAGATCCGTGGCCTTGGTCTCGGAGCTGATGACTATATAACCAAACCCTTTTCACCGAGTGAATTGGTGGCAAGGGTCAAGGCACATCTCGCCAGATATGAAAGGCTTATTAACAATGCCAGGACACCTGACGATACATTGTCTATCAGGGGGCTAAAGATAGACAGAAAGGCCAGAAGAGTTTGGGTACAAGGTGAAGAAAAGCAGTTGACGACAAAGGAATTTGATCTGTTAATGTTTCTAGCTGAGCACCCTAACCGCGTATTCTCCAAGGAAGAGCTTTTCCGGAGAATATGGAATATGGATTCTATTGGCGATATTGCAACCGTTACGGTTCATATCAAAAAGATAAGGGAAAAGATAGAAGTGGATAAGTCCAACCCTCAGTATATAGATACAATATGGGGCGTAGGATACCGTTTCAAAGTTTAAAGGGGGAGAATATGGAACCGGAGATTCTATACGAGGATGCAAGTTTGCTTGTTGTATACAAGCCGGCAGGAATGGCAGTTGAGTCAGCAGATCCCAGTCAGATGGACCTGTATAGCTTCCTTAGAAATCTACGTAAGGAAAAAGAAGAAGAAGATTACATAGCCGTAATTAATAGGTTGGACCAGCCTGTTGAGGGAATAGTAGCGATTGGCAAATCCAAGGCAGCTGCTGAGAAGCTCAGCAAGCAGATGATAGAACACGATATCAGAAAGTCCTACTATACGATTATTACCAGGGACAATCTGCCTGAAAAAGGGACGATGGTAGATTATCTGGTAAAAGACGGACGAAAAAGTCGAGCAATGGTAGTAGATAAAAATGACCCCAGAGCCAAAAAAGCAGAGCTAAATTACAGAGTATTAGAGGGTATAGATAATATGCATCTAGTAGATGTAGATCTGCTGACAGGGCGTTTCCATCAGATAAGATGCCAGTTTGCCAGGAGATCGGCTCCAATTCTTGGAGATATCAAGTATGGAGGGTATAATACTGGCAGAAATCTCGCACTTTGCGCATACAGGCTGTCACTAAAATCTCCCGAAACAGGGGAGTACGTAACATTTCAGGTGATGCCTAAGGGTAAGGATTTTCAAGAATTTTCTTACTTCAGGAATCAGGACTAATGCGGATAACCGCAAAAAAAGAAATAAAGGAGTCATATAAAAATGGCAGAGGACAAGAAACTTGTAGAGCAGATGACATCTATGGACGAGGATTTCGCCCAGTGGTACACAGATGTTGTAAAAAAAGCAGAACTAATGGAATATTCATCTATTAAAGGATTTATGATATTTAAACCTAACGGATATGCTATTTGGGAGAATATTCAAAAGAACCTTGATAAGATTTTTAAAGAAAATGACGTAGAGAATGTTTATCTACCTATGCTTATACCAGAGAGCCTGTTGGATAAGGAAAAAGACCATGTAGAGGGATTTGCTCCCGAGGTTGCCTGGGTTACTCAGGGAGGACTTGATAAACTTCAGGAAAGACTATGTATCAGACCTACATCTGAGACACTTTTCTGCGATCTATACAAGAATATTGTTCAGTCATACAGAGATCTGCCTAAAGTATATAATCAGTGGTGCTCAGTTGTAAGATGGGAAAAGACTACACGT
The DNA here is from genome assembly GCA_017994075.1 of Lachnospiraceae bacterium. Taxonomy (GTDB): domain Bacteria; phylum Bacillota; class Clostridia; order Lachnospirales; family Lachnospiraceae; genus Lachnocurva. Next base: position 13,365 of record JAGOLM010000005.1, on the reverse strand, counting down.
CCGTTCCTTCGCTCTTCAGAGTTCCTATGGCAGGAAGGGCATACAGCCCATGCAACAGCAGAAGAAGCAGAGGCAAGAACTATCCAGATGCTTAATGTTTATGAAAAGTTCTGTGAAGATTATTTGGCAATTCCCCTTGTTAAGGGTCAGAAAACAGATAAAGAAAAATTTGCAGGTGCTGAATCTACATACACTATAGAGGCACTTATGCATGATGGAAAGGCACTTCAGTCCGGAACCAGCCATAATTTTGGAGATGGATTTGCAAGAGCATTCGGAATTCAGTATACAGATAAGAATAATAAGCTTCAGTACGTTCATCAGACTTCATGGGGACTATCTACAAGACTGATCGGAGCACTTATAATGGTTCATGGAGATGATTCAGGACTGGTACTTCCTCCTAGGATCGCGCCTGTACAGTTGATGGTCGTACCTATTCAGCAGAAAAAAGAAGGTATTCTCGAGGCCGCCAGGGCACTTAAGGATAGTTTTACCAAGAACGGCATTATGGCCAGACTTGACGATGCAGACAAGAGCCCTGGATATAAGTTCGCCGATGCTGAAATAAGAGGAATCCCTCTTAGAGCAGAGATGGGACCCAAGGATCTCGCTAATGGTACATGCGTACTAGTCAGAAGAGATACAAGAGAAAAGTATATAGTTTCTATTGATGAAGCTCCTGAAAAAGCCAAGGAAATCATGGAAACCATGCAAAATGAAATGTTCGAGAAGGCCAAAAAGCATCTCGAGAGCCATATAACAGATGTTACTACATATGATGAATTCAAGGATGCTGTTGACAACAAGCCTGGATTTATCAGAGCTATGTGGTGTGGAGATGTGGCTTGCGAGGAAAAGATCAAGGCAGATACAACAGCAACCAGTCGTTGCATACCTTTTGAGCAGGAACAGATATCCGATAAGTGTGTATGTTGCGGTAAACCGGCCAAGAAATTGGTATTTTGGGGTAAAGCGTATTGATAGTATTGCAGCTTCCTAAAGAAGTTAAAAATATAATATCGAAATTAGAACAGAACGGACACGAAGCCTACGCAGTAGGCGGTTGTGTCCGTGACTGCATTTTAGGAAAGACGCCTAAGGATTGGGATATTACAACATCTGCAAAACCAGAAGAAATCAAATCCCTGTTTAAGAAAACAGTTGATACTGGAATTCAGCATGGTACAGTTACAGTTATTGATAACCATAACGGATATGAAGTGACTACATATCGTTTAGATGGTAAGTATTCTGATGGAAGGCATCCGGAAAGTGTTGAATTTACTCCGGATCTAAAAGAAGACCTTAAGAGACGGGATTTTACTATTAATGCCATGGCATATAATGATATAAATGGTCTGGTGGATGAGTTCTGTGGTCAAGAGGATCTGGAAAAGGGAATAATTCGCTGCGTAGGCGATCCTACCAAGCGATTTGAAGAGGATGCTCTTAGAATGATGAGAGCAGTCAGATTCAGCGCAAGATTTGGATTCGAGATCGAAAATAAAACAGAACAAGCCATAATGGCGCTGGCGCCCACACTTGAGAAAATCAGTATGGAGAGGATAAGAGAAGAATTCATAGGTGTCATTACGTCACCAAACCCATCCAAGGTGCATGAATTGTACCATATGGGTCTCACAAAGGCTTTTTTATGGGAATGGGACCGTATGGAGGAAACGACGCAAAATACCATACACCATAACTATAATGTGGCAGAGCATACCATAAAGGTGATGGAAAATGTCCCACAGGATACCATTTTGAGAATGGCGGCCTGTCTTCATGATGTTGGAAAACCGGAATGCAGACTGACAGACGAAAGAGGTGACCACTTTAAGGGACACCCGGCTGTGGGTGCCGAAATGGCTACGAAGATAATGAGACGTCTCAAGTTTGATAATGATACGAACAAGGCTGTTCAAAAGTTAATACTCTATCATGACCTTCGCCCCATTGATGACGAAAAGGCAGTGAGAAAAGTGATGAATAAAACGGGAGATGATATATACCCGGCACTTTTTATTTTAAAAAGAGCAGATATTTTGGGGCAGAGCGATTATAAGCGAGATGAAAAAATAAAACTAATAGAAGCTTTTGAAAAAAACAGGCAGAGTATTTTAGATAAAAAACAGGCAGTAAGTCTAAAAGAACTGGCTATTGGCGGAGCTGATATCATGTCGCTTGGGGTTAACAAAGGTCCTGAAATAGGTATGATACTTCATCGTCTGCTAGATCTTGTCATAGAGAATCCGGAGTATAATGACAAGGATATACTCATAAATAAATGCAAAGAATGGATAAATTAAGATTGAGAAAAAGTATGAAAAGAAATTTTTTTAATTATCTTGCATTATTTTTGATAGCCGTGATGCTATCGGGATGCGGTTCCAACACATCGGAACCTATAATGGGGACTCATGCGCCGGGTACTCCTATCGACCAGGATACCGGCAAAAAGGTTAAGAATGATAAACCGCTATTACTGATAAGAGGAATTGATATGGCCAATGAGACCATTACACTTCAGTCTCTTGATACAGGTGATGTAGTCAGCTATCCATATTCTCTCACGACTAAATTCTTGGATTCCAGAGGGGATACATCCAGCTGGAGTAATTTCTATCCTGGAAGAGTAGTCACTGTAGGCGATAAGCTGAAGGACGACAAGATAGGCACAGTAAAGCTATCAGATAGAGTGTGGGAGCAGGATAATATTGTAAGATACAACGTGGATACAACACTTAACATGCTGACTATAGGAAAGTCCAAGTATCATATGGACGCAGATGTTCCTGTTTTCTCAAATGGGGAGACGGCCAATATAGCAGATGTAGGGGAAAGTGATGTATTAAGAGTTGTTGGCAAGGGTAAACATATAGTCAGTGTGTCAATTATAACTGGTCACGGAATGGTTAAACTAGTTAATACGGATCTCTTTAAGGGTACGATTGTGGAGATAGGAACCAGGATATTCTCGATGATAACCGGAGATGGTATGGAAATAGATGTACCAGAGGGAAAGTACCAGCTCTCAGTCGCCAATGACGATGGATATGGCGGCACATCGGAAATCGAGGTTAAACGTGGAGAAACCACAGTTTGTGATCTTAATGATTGGGAGGGCGAAGGTCCTAAACTATGTAATATCATATTTCACGTGAGTGTGGAGGGAGCATCAATATCTATTGATGACAAGCCTGTCCAAAATGATACTCAGCTACAGTTGGTATATGGTAGACATAGCCTTAAGGTTAAGGCAGACGGATATGAGGATTTCTCGAAAACACTAGTTGTTAACTCGCCAACAGCTGAGATCGCACTGGATATGTCAGACGAGAATACCAATAAGAATACATCGAATAACTCAGGGGCTAATAGCTCAGGGACCAATAATTCAGGGACTAATAGCTCAGGAACCAATAGTACCGGAACAAACAGTTCAGGAACAAATAACGCCGGTACTAGCAATGGAAGCACGACGAATAAGAGCACAAACAGTAGCACCGGAAATACTAATTCGGGGACAAATTACGGAGCCAGCGGAACTGGAAAAAGCAGTAATAGTGGAACTACGAATAAGAGCACTAACTCTACCAGTACAAATAAGGATACAACAGGAACTGACTACCTCACGACCATGGCACAGACCCTGTCAAGCCTGTTTAAAACAGGAGACTAAAGCAAAAAAATAAAAGTTTGTAAAAATCAATAATCATTTATTACAAAAAATAGGAAATATTTTTGTATGATACTGTCAAAAGAGGGAGAAAGAGCCGAAATTAAGCCATTTCTCTTGACAAAAATACCCAAAACATTTATAAGTATTATCAGATTGCGTATGAAGGACAAACATTCTTCAGAGCTAAATAAAAATTTCCATAGGAGGAAGTAAAAATGAATAAGTCAGAATTGGTATCAGCAATAGCAACTAAGGCAGACCTTTCTAAAAAAGAAGCTGAGGCAGCTCTTAAGGCTTTTACAGAGGTTGTTGCAGAAGAACTCGTTAAGGGTGAGAAGATTCAGCTAGTTGGTTTTGGTACTTTCGAAGTATCTGAGAGAGCAGCTAGAACAGGTAGAAATCCTCAGACAGGCAAAGAGATGAAGATTGATGCTTCTAAGGCTCCTAAGTTCAAGGCTGGTAAAGCTCTTAAGGATGCTGTTAATAAATAATCCTTTCTAACCTGAAACTTTAATGAGACCCAAACTTCACTGTTTTGGGTCTCTTTTTTACAAAGAAAGAAAATTATGAGACTTGACAAATATTTAAAATTATCGCGTATAATAAAGAGAAGAACTGTTGCCAATGAAGCCTGCGACGCAGGAAGAGTCATGATCAATGACAAAAAGGCCAAGGCTTCTACCAATGTCAAGGTAGGAGATATTATTGAGATAACCTTCGGGAACAGAACAGTTAAGGCAGAGGTTCTGTCAACTCCGGAAGTTGTCAAAAAGGATGATGCTGAAGGTATGTATAAGTATGTCTGATAATAAGAAGTGTAGAAAGAAAAAATCAGGAAGCAAAGCTCGGATATACGGTATAGTACTGCTCTTATTCGTCGGGACAGTCCTGTCTATCCAAATGGCAAGACTATATGAGAAAAAGAATAACTATGAGCAGGAAGAAGCTAGCCTGGTTAAAGAAAAGGAGGCACTTGAAGACAAGCAGAAGGAATTGATCCGGTATGAGGAATATACCAAAACTGATGATTACATTGAAGACACAGCTTTTGAAAAGCTTGGAATGATAAAGGGAAATTGGATAATATTTAAGGAGCAGGAATAGAGCGTGAAAGGTGGAGTCTATACTCCGCTTCACGCTCTTTACAATTATATGGAGCGAGAATGAAAACGCCGAAACAATTAGAAGATACCAAGCGCTTCTTGACAGAAGTAATTAAGATAGAAAAAGGAACCATGGTACTAATGGGAGTATCCGGAGGAAGTGATTCAGTCGCCCTTCTAAGCATTATGGACGAGCTAAAGGATGAACTGGGTATAGAGCTTGGTGTTATCCACGTAGAGCATGGGATAAGAGGTCAGGAGAGCTGTGATGATGCGGATTTTACAGAGAGATTATGCGAGAGCAGAAATATTCCATGCAAGATCGTTTCTGTAGATGTACCGAAATACAAAGAAGAAACAAGTACATCAGAGGAAGAAGCAGCAAGAATACTCAGATACAAGGTATTTGAAGATGAGATTAAGCGGATAGAGGCTTCCGGAAGGAAGTGCTTGCTGGCTGTAGCACATCATAAAGAGGACAATGCTGAGACTATACTTCTACAGATGGTTAGAGGAACCGGGTTAAAGGGATTGTCAGGATTAGACCCGGTGAGAGATAAGATAATCAGGCCGCTCCTGGTACTTAGTAAATCAGACATCCTGGGATATCTGAGTACAATCGGTCAGGAATACAGAACCGATAGCACAAATAGCGATAAGGAAATGCAGAGAAACCTCATGAGGCTGGATATTTTTCCATTGTTAGGGAAAATAAATTCCAAGGCAACGGAACATATCAACGAATGTGCAAACAGTGTCAGAGAGGCAGAAGAATATCTGTCGGAAGTGGCTGGTGAATGGTTACGGGATAATAAGTCCGAAGATGGATCATTGGATGCTCCGAGGCTTGCAGAGCAAAAAAAAGTGCTGGGAACGCAGATCATATTGGAATGGCTCAGAGATACAAAGAGTTATGGCAAGGATATTTCCAGAAAACAGATAGAAGCAATATGGAATATGTCAAGTGGCCCTGATGGAAAAGTGATCAGCCTTCCGGGTAAGATGGCAGTTAAAAAAAGTCATAATCGAATGGCGTATATAAAAGATCCGGGGAAAAATAAAATCATTATAGGAGAATCCGGGTTCGATGTAGTTATTAGAAAGCCAGAAATAGGAGAAACTATAAGCGTTTCCACTCCGGATGCTAAATATATAATAAGTGCATTTTGCAATGACAAAGTGGCTGAAATTCCTCATATTAAGTATACGAAATGGTTTGATTATGATAGAATAAATACCGATTTGCACTTCAGAAGCAAAATGCCAGGTGACTATTTTGTTATCGATGCTTCCGGTAAGAGTCAACTTTTCCGACGTTACTGTATCAATGAAAAGATTCCATCAGAAAAAAGGGATAAAATAACACTTTTTGCTGAGGAAAATCATGTTTATTGGGCTGTGGGATATCGTATAGGCTGTGACGCCGAAATAATAGATGAAACAAGTAAGATATTGGAAATAGTTCGGAGGGAAACAAAAAATGAGTGAACGTATTCGCGTTATGATTTCAGAAGATGAGCTGGATAAGAGAATAAGGGAACTTGGAGCACAGATTTCAAAAGATTATGAAGGCAAGACGATTTATCTCGTATGCATCCTGAAGGGAGCATCATTTTTTGCAACTGAACTTGCAAAGAGGATAACGGTGCCTGTAATGGTAGATTTTATGGCAACTTCAAGTTATGGAGCCAGCACAGTATCTTCGGGTAATGTTAAGGTTACCAAGGAACTGGATCTAGACCCGTCAGGTCATGATGTACTTATTGTCGAAGATATAATCGATAGTGGAAATACGCTTAATTTCCTGCAGGATTATTTTAAGAATAAAAAGGCATCTTCCGTAAAACTATGTACAATGCTAGATAAGCCGGACAGAAGAGAAATAGACGTTAATGTAAACTATACAGGTTTTTCTATTCCCGACGAATTTGTGATTGGATATGGTCTGGATTATGATCAGAAATATAGAAATCTTCCGTATATCGGAGTAATGGAGTTTGAACCTTAGGCTAAGGAGAATCAAATTGAAAAAAAACAGAGGATTAGGCATATACATACTGCTTGTTATAGTAGTTGCTCTTCTTTGGTACATTTCTACTGCAAGAAAGGCATCCAGCATTTCCTATGAAGCTTTTCAAAAGGCAGCTGAAGCGGGAAGTATAAAAACAGTCAGAATAATTCAGAATTCTCAGGTTCCAACGGGATCTGTTAATTTTACACTTAAGAGTGATGGCAATGATGTTGCCAATGTTCTGTATGTCTCTGATGTTAATAAAATAGAGAAAGTACTTCAAAGCAACAAGATATCTTATGTTTTGGAAGATGTTCCCAAGGATGCATGGATGCAAAGTCTTCTGCCTATGATAATAGTCATTGCGGTGGTATTTATACTGTTTATGGTTATATTAAAGGGACAGAACATGGCAATGATGCAGAACGGACAGAATGCATCAAATAATAAGATGATGAATTTCGGCAAGAGCAGAGCGACCATGACTACACAGGATAATATTCCAGTGAGATTTGGAGATGTAGCTGGTCTAAAAGAGGAAAAGGAAGAACTGAGAGAGGTCGTAGAATTTCTAAAGGATCCAGGCAAGTTCACTAAAATAGGAGCAAGAATACCTAAAGGGCTTCTATTAGTAGGTCCTCCGGGAACAGGCAAGACTCTTCTGGCTAGGGCTGTTGCGGGAGAAGCAGGAGTTCCATTCTTCAGCATATCTGGTTCGGATTTCGTAGAGATGTTTGTAGGTGTAGGTGCATCAAGAGTCAGAGATTTATTCCAGGAAGCAAAAAAGAATGCTCCATGTATAGTTTTTATAGATGAGATCGATGCGGTTGCCAGAAGAAGAGGCGCAGGTCTTGGTGGTAGTCATGATGAGAGAGAACAGACACTTAACCAGATGTTGGTAGAGATGGATGGATTTGGAGCTAACGAAGGAATAATCGTTTTGGCTGCGACAAATCGTGTGGATATTCTTGATCCTGCTATTATGCGCCCTGGAAGGTTTGACCGTAAGGTATCTGTTGGACGTCCGGATATTGCAGAGAGAAAAGAAATTCTTGGAGTTCATACAAGAAATAAGCCACTTGGTGAGGATGTAGATTTGGAACAGCTGGCAAGAACTACCGCTGGATTCACAGGCGCTGATCTGGAGAATCTACTGAATGAGGCAGCAATTGCAGCTGCAAAGGATGATAGAGAATTCATCACAAATAATGACATCAAGAATGCATTTATCAAGACAGGAATCGGTTCTGAGAAGAAGAGCAGAGTTCTTACTGAAAAGGAGAGAAAGAATACTGCATACCATGAAAGTGGACATGCTCTTTTGTATCATTTGCTTCCGGATGTAGGACCTGTATATTCTGTGTCAATAATTCCTACCGGTGTAAGTGCATTAGGATATACAATGCCACTTCCGGAGAGAGACGAGATGACACTTACCAGAAATGAGATTCTGGAAAATGTAGAGGTTGCTCTGGGTGGACGTATAGCAGAAGAGCTGGTGTTTGAAGATATTACAACAGGGGCATCTAATGATATTCAGAAGGCTACCAAGTACGTAAGAGACATGGTTACCAAGTATGGAATGTCCAAGAAAGTTGGACCGATTTGTTATAGTAATGAAGATACTGAGGTATTCCTAGGCAAGGATCTAGCACATGCTAGATCATTTGGCGAAGATATGGCAACTGAAATCGATAGAGAAGTTAAATCCATTATGGAGGAATGCTACAATAACGCTAAGAAGATAATTATGGAGAATATGGGTGTCTTACATGCTAGCGCAAACCTTTTGATGGATAAAGAGAAGATTACCAGAGATGAGTTTGAATCTCTTTTCGAAGCAACGGAACCTCAGGCATAAAGCAATAAAGATAGTTAGGGGATTGTAAAAAATCTGATGATTTTCATTAGAATTCTGCACAAACAACGAGAATAGCTATGGTTGATGTTTGTGTAGAATTTCCATAAAACTAATGATATTATAATGGTTGTAAACCCCTAATACATATATTTTTACTACCCCCATAGTAAGAATACCTTCTCCTAAAAGGCAGTCGTAAGGCTGTCTTTTTTCTATTGGGAAAAACCTTATGCTATTAAATTTATTAGTAAATTTTTTGCTTTTACGAATTAAATAATAGGAGTAAGATAAACTGAGAAATCATATGAAGGGATACTTACTTATATGTTAGAAGACGCGATTTTCAGTGATGGAACTGAAAAATATTGCAGCCCATGGGAACCTAAAATATTTGATAAAGTGCAATTAAAGATTAGAACGGCACGAAGTGATGATCTGCATCTAGTTCTTGTGACGAGAAATGGTGATGTAGGCATGAGACTGGATGATGAGGACGATATCTTTGATTACTACAAATGTGTTATGTACCTGGAAGATACTCCGTTTGAATACTGCTACAGGATTGAAGAGGGATCAACTGTTAAATACTATGACAGGCTGGGATTATCTGATGAAATGAAGTGGCAGAACGCTTTCGAGGTGGTTCCAGGGTTTCATACTCCGAATTGGTTTAAGGGAGCAGTATCATATCAGATATATGTGGACAGATTCTATAATGGTAATGCAAATAATGATGTATTGACCGATGAATATGCTTATGCAGGAACTCACTCAAATGAAATATCAGATTGGAACAGTTATCCGGACAATTATGATGTGTGTAACTTCTATGGAGGAGACCTGGAAGGAGTCAGAAAAAAATTCGATTACTTGAAGAGCCTTGGAGTAGAAGTCATATACTTAAATCCAATATTTGTATCGCCATCCAATCATAAATATGATATTCAGGATTATGAGCATGTGGATCCTCACCTTACGATCATAAAAGAAGATTCTGGAGAACTACTGGATCCAGGTGATGATGATAATAGGGATGCTACGAGATTTCAGAAGAGGGTAACAGACCCGGTCAATCTAGAAGCATCTAATAAATTTTTTGCGGAATTTATAAAAGAAGCTCATGAGAGAGGCTTCCGTGTAATAATGGATGGCGTTTTTAATCACTGTGGTTCTTTTAATAAGTGGATGGATCGAGAGAGGATCTATGAGGACAAAAAGAGCTATAAACCCGGAGCTTACATTGACATCAACAGTCCTTATCACGACTATTTTCAGTTTGATAATGGATCAGAGTGGCCATATAACGGAGATTACTTTGGATGGTGGGGACATGAGACTCTGCCAAAGCTGAATTTTGAAGGATCGGATAAGCTCACTAATAGCATACTGGATATTGGAGCGAAATGGGTCTCAGAACCATTTAACGCTGACGGATGGAGACTCGACGTTGCAGCTGATCTAGGGCACAGTGAGAAATATAATCATGAGTTTTGGAAAAAATTCAGGAAAGCTGTGAAAAGGGCCAATCCTGATGCAATAATTCTAGCAGAGCATTACGGGGATGCCAAACCATGGCTCGGCGGAGATCAGTGGGATACGATCATGAATTATGATGCTTTTATGGAGCCGGTTACATTTTTTCTCACAGGTATGGAAAAGCATAGCGATATGTATGACAAGAATGTAATAGGAGATGGTAAAAAATTCGAGGAAACCATGAAAGAGACAATGGCAGAATTTTTGACACCATCACTTTATTGTTCTATGAATCAGTTGTCCAATCATGACCATTCCAGATTTTTGACAAGAACAAACCATGTGACAGGTAGAGTTGATGAAAAGGGAGGCAGAGCTGCTGAAGAGGGAGTATCTATTCCTGTCATGAAGGAAGCTACACTTATGCTTCTTACATGGCCCGGAGCACCTACGTTATATTATGGTGATGAAGCAGGGGTATGTGGGTTCACAGATCCGGACAATAGGAGAACATATCCATGGGGCAGGGAGAATCGTGAACTCATTGATTTTCATAGAGATATGATTAATGTGCATAAGAGACTCAAACCACTGAAAAATGGCTCATTTATGTTCCTAAAGTGTGAGAGGGATCTAGTAAGCTATGGAAGATTTGATGATGAAGGGGCAGTAATAGTTGTAGTAAATAGCGGTGATATCACACTTAACATAGAGATTCCGGTTTGGAAGGCCGGCGTACCAATGGAGTGTGAGCTTAAGCAGAAAATGATAACCAATGAGAAGGGCTATTCCATATTTCCTTTAGATGTGCCAGTGAAAAATGGAATGCTAAAGCTTAATATTACTCCGTTTGAAGCTGCTATTTATTCAGTTGAATTTAAGAAGAACTGACATTAAACATAATAAAATTTATTACATTATGGTGTAGGATAGTTTTGACACCATAATTACTAAGTCTTGTGAAAATTGATGCAAGATATGTAATTATTGTATGTATTCAATTCAAATAATTTGCAAAAAAAAGACACTGCAAAATGTACCGCCCCCCAAAAGTTCGACTTTTAGGGGTGACATCAAAATGCCATGTCTCTTTTGATAATGCCGGCGGCGGGGGTCGAACCCGCACTGTGTTGCCACAACAGGATTTTAAGTCCTGCGCGTCTGCCAATTCCGCCACGCCGGCATGTGCAGATTAGGTTAGAACTGCACGACGAAGATTATAACACAGTCTTTTTTTGCTGTAAAGTATAGGTTTTATATCAAAAAAGAATACAATCTGAATCAGGGAATAACTGGTGAAAAATAGGACGGGAGGGTGGGATAAATGCAAGAATCCGAAAATAGCAAAAAATCAGCAGATAAAAACGATCATCACAATACTGCTAATGGCAATAGTGTTGATTGTTTCATGTGTGTTTTATCACGACAGAATAAAGCATAGAAACGCATTTTCAAAAACGATAAGCGCAGAGCAATTAAAAAAGCCAAGAGTTATCAAAGATAAAACAGGAAACAAGGAAAAACATATAATATAATCTTGAAAGCATTATAGGGCGCTAACCGCAAAATAACCCTGCTTTTTTGCACAAATTCCATATAGACCGTTTTCAAAATAAGAATTATACTTATTAAATCTAGAGGTTGAATAATAGGATTCCGGATGGGAGAAACCTTATCAGGAACACATCAGAAAGGGAAAAATATGGGACTTATAAAAGCAATTGGAGCCGGTATAGGATCAGTAGTTGGCGATGAGTGGAAAGAATATTTTTATTGTGATTCACTTCCATCAGAGATATTGATAAGAAAAGCAGAACACCATATCAGTAAGGGAAGCTCTAATAAAAAGGGATCAGAAAATATTATTACAAAAGATTCTGTTCTAGTAGTTAACGAGGGGCAGTGTATGCTTCTGGTGGATCAGGGCAAGATCGTAGAGGTTGCAGCTGAGCCGGGAGAGTTTATTTATGATGCAAGTACAGAACCTACGGTTTTCGCAGGTGGGTTTGGAGCAGGACTGTTAGAATCTCTTAAAAAAGTAGGTCATAGATTTACATTTGGTGGTGATACAGCTCATGATCAGCGAGTATATTATGTCAATACCAAGGAGCTTCCGGATAATAAGTATGGCACTCCTAACCCGGTTCCCTTTAGGGTAGTGGATCAGAATATTGGTCTCGACGTGGATATAGCTATTAAGTGCTTTGGCTCGTATACAATGAAGGTTGATAACCCTGTACTTTTATATACACATCTGGCAGGCAATGTTTCTGATTCGTATCCGGTATCAGAGCTTTCTGATCAGCTACTGTCAGAATTCCTGACAGCCCTTCAGCCGGCATTTGCTAAAATCTCAGAAATGGGAATCAGATACTCAGCTGTTCCGGCACATACCAAGGAACTTTCTGATCTGCTTAATCAGGAGCTGTCCAATACATGGGGACAGAATTATGGACTGACGATCACAGCTGTTGGTGTATCATCAATGAAGGCATCTGAAGAAGACGAAAAGATGATCAAGGATCTGCAGAAAACTGCAGTACTTCGTAATTCGAATATGGCAGCAGCTTCTCTTACAGAGGCTCAGGCATCGGCTATGAAGGCAGCAGCGTCCAATGAAAGCACCGGACCTATGTTGGCGTTTGCCGGAATGAATATGGCAAAGATGGCCGGAGGAATGGATGCCACTAAACTGTACGAAATGGGTGAACAGTCCGGTATACAGAGTAATGGCGCAATGCCAGGCGTAGTAGCTGCTCAGGCAATGCCTCAAAACGGATCATGGAAATGTGAATGTGGAACGGATAATACCGGCCGTTTCTGTTCTAATTGTGGAAAAGCAAAACCTGAGGGCAGTGGATGGTTCTGCCCTGATTGTGGGACAAAAAATGAAGGCAATTTTTGCACAAAGTGCGGACATAAGCACCCATAAGGAGGACATGTATGCTTTCAAAATGTTCTAATTGCGGTTCTTCGATGGAATATGATCCTGAGAAGAAAAAATTGGTATGTCCAAACTGCAAGTCAGAGGCCGAAGAAATCGCCGTTAAGGATAGGACGGAAAATACTTGCCCTGAATGTGGCGCTCCTCTGGAAAATGCAGATAAAAAGGTCACATACAGATGTCCTTATTGTCATAATTGGATAATCCTAGAAAATAAATTAGAAGGACCTTATTCAGTTAAAAAGATCATGCCGTTTACTATGGGCAGGAAAAAGGCTATGAATA